>NZ_JBFSPI010000055.1:0-35731 GCF_041464685.1 Vibrio sp. 10N.237.312.B06 | reverse complement strand
TTCTGCTTCTGCTTCTGCTTCTGCTTCTGCTTCTGCTTCTGCTTCTGCTTCTGCTGCGACAGGCTGCTGATCTTGTTGAGCCTCTTCAAGCGCTTGCTCTGACTCCGCAAGTTCAGATTCAACAGACTTAGGTTCCGTTGATTTAGCGTCTTCAACTTCAGGTGCGACCTGTTCAGCCTCAACTTGTGATTCAACTTCAGTTTGATCTTCAACGTTTTCTACGTTCGCTTCATTCTGAGTTTTTGGGCTTTGTTCTTCTTCACCAAAACCAAGCCACGATAATAATCCGCGCTTCTTTTTTTCCGTCATCAGAGGAGTTTCCTAGATCTACTAATTAGCTGTATTGACTTAATACACGTCGACTCTTTGCTATTGTTATACAATACAAGCTTGTACAAACGAATAGTAAAGAAAAATGACAAAGCAGTGATAAGTTTGCTTTTAGCTTGATACACTTTGTCATTGTAAATTTATTTAATACTCGAACCCACTTAAATTGGGCTCGGTATAGTATCACTTTATTAGCGGTCAAAAAATCTATGGTAAGACGTCGCCAGCAAAACACATCACAAAAAAAGCCATCCGGAGGCTTTGTTCGAATTATTAGTGGCTCATGGAGAGGTAGAAAGCTGCCTGTTCATGATTTAGAAGGATTACGCCCAACCATTGACCGAGTCAAAGAAACGCTCTTTAACTGGGTGGCACAAGATATCCCACATTCGACCTGCTT
Organism: Vibrio sp. 10N.237.312.B06; assembly: GCF_041464685.1. NCBI lineage: Bacteria > Pseudomonadati > Pseudomonadota > Gammaproteobacteria > Vibrionales > Vibrionaceae > Vibrio > Vibrio sp. 10N.237.312.B06. The sequence continues at coordinate 35,001 of NZ_JBFSPI010000055.1, read as the reverse complement.
GGATGTATTCGCCGGTTCTGGTGGTCTAGGTTTTGAAGCCGCTTCTCGCCAAGCAAAAATGGTGACACTGCTCGAAATGAATCAAAAAGCGGCCAAACAGCTTTCTGATAACGCGAAAGAGCTCAAAGCAGACAACATCAATGTGGTCAACACTGATGCTATCTCTTTTCTTAAGAAGCCAGGCACTCCTTACGATATGGTCTTTCTCGATCCTCCATTTCGTAAAGGCTTACTCGCAGAAACAGTACAACTGCTTGAGAGCAACGGTTGGCTTGCAGACAACGCCATCATTTACGTCGAGACAGAGAAAGAACTAAAACTCGAAGCTATGCCAGAAAACTGGGAATTACATCGCGATAAGACCACAGGCCAGTCGAGCTACCGACTGTTCAATCGAATCACTGAAGAATAGGAGTTATTGAATGAAGTTCTTGCTTCCACTAGCAAAAGCAGCCATCGCCTTTGTTTGGTTTATCTTAATCGCCAATATTTTCTACCCATTCCCGGGTAATGCTGCGATTGCGCTTTATATCATGACAGCATTCTTATTCTTCATGCACGGCCTGCAGATGCTGATTTTCATCGGTGCTTTTGGCGATAAGATCGAAATGTCACGTTGGGAGAAGTGGTCAATATTGATTTTCGGCGTCTTTGCCCTACTCGATATCCGACGCAAACACATGATGTAATAAAGCTTAAGCTTAGATATAAAACGCTTAGCGACAGAAAACATCATGACAGAAACAATTGATACAAAAGCGCCGCTCATTTGAGCGGCGTTTTTTTTATTCAGCGATGATACTGATGTTAGCCCATGTAGCCCTTTACGCCATCTAGGAACATTTGCGTCGACAGCATAACCAACAACAAGCCCATCAAGCGTTCGATGGCTTTAAGGCCTCTCTCACCCAACACTCGCAGGAAGAAGCCATTAAACATCAGAATAAAGAAGGTCGCACCCCAAGCCAGCATCACCGCACCTGAAAGCTCTAACATATTGTCAGGGTGCTGGGTCGACAACAGAATCAATGCCGCAATCACTGAAGGGCCAGCAATCATAGGAATCGCCATCGGCACAATAAACGGTTCTTCACCCGCCGCGAGGCCAGTAATACTACCCGCACTTGGGAAAATCATCTTAATCGCGATGATAAAAAGAATAATACCGCCAGAGATACTCAAGGTTTCAGGCTGCACATGCAGGAAGTTCATGATGCTTTGACCAGCAAACAAGAACAGCAGCAGGATAATCAGCGCAAACATTAGTTCACGAACAAGAACAATACGGCGACGCTTCGGATCAATATGCTTAAGGATAGAAAGCACGATTGGTAAGTTGCCAAGCGGATCCATAATAAGAAACAGCATGGTCGCTGCAGATAAAATTTCCATAAGTTTGTCTCGAAAGCGTAAGTGCGCGGAGTATAGCAGCCTCAAGATTGATTTTCGAACACAGTAACAAACTTAGGAATTTACGTTATTGGAAGGGTATTTATGAGAGCCAAACGAGGGAGAAATGGTCGGAGTGGAGCCAAGAATATCGCATCCACTCGCTAATCACAGTTCACTGGCGACAAGAACTGATGGTCATTCAAAATCAGTGATTACAAACACGTTCGCGATTAGTGCAAAGCTTGTCATCAATGATCACGACCTTTTCCATTTTCAGGAAAAATTTCAGCAATCCATCTAAATCCAGACCGTTCAGCTTACACGTATGAAAGCGAGCTTCAGCGCCATAGGTTTGAGCGAGCTCTTGCGTCAACTCTTCACGAGTCAGTGGCTTTTCACTCAGTAGGTTTAAAACGTTGTGTGCGTGGATTTCAGTGGTCATAACTCTATCTCATGTTTAATGAAGTAGACGTAGAGTACCTATTTTCATCTAAGCTGCCTTGATGTAGCTCAGAATTAAGCTAGCTCTACCCTAAATGGTGAGGGAAGCAACGATGAGAGCGTGTGCAAGAAAATAACTGCCCGTTACCCAAAAGTAAGCGCCCTTGATTGGGCTGCGATAGAAATTTAGGGCGTACGCCAATGCGGAAAGCAGCAGCACGCAGCAACCAACAAAACCAACAGCATGTGATAGCTGAGGCTCAAGTAACCAGACTTCACCAGAGGCCCAAGCAAGCTGAATGAGCACAATACCCATGATAACCACTGGAAAAACGAGTTTGTCTAAGCGAGGGAGTAATAGGAAGAAAGCAACGATACATGCAGCTAACAGCAGCGCGAACAACCACCAGACCATTTCTCCTGATAGCTGTAACCAAAATGCTTTGCTGTAACAAAGTTGAGCCAACAGGAAACACACAAAATGCAGAAGACGTTTTTGAGTAACAGTATGAAGCACATCTGCGATCGCGGATATCGCTAACCCAGCGACTACCCAATAGGTAAAATCAACGACAACAGATTGAGTTAGAGCAATAGTCGCCAATAATACAAAGGTAAAGACCTTATACAATAAAGCCTGACCGATATGCCCATGTTTCGTTCCTGTTATTGCTCCAATACCAGACAAGGAAACCGCCAACCAACTCCACATATCATTTGCCCTATTGCTTTTAATCGTCGCCAGTCTAGGCACACGGGTGTTGATGTAAAGCCTCAGCCCTTCAAAATTGGATCTTGATTACGCTTCCACTAAAAAGAGCATCTTTAGATTGAAGTCGTCACAATACCCGCAGCGATAGTGATTATTCCTTTTAAAATATACTCATTGTTCGGAAAACTCATATAAATTGACGCTAGAGAACCCAAACTTAAATTCCAATCACTTCTATCCTACCAACGCCACAATATGTCGCTATATATTGCAAATACCACATAACTAAAAGTTCAAAATAAAATACACAAACACATTAAAAACAAACACTTAAAATCAAAAGGCAGACTTAAATAGAACTTTCCAACACTATACAAACCTAGACTTACAAAGTGCGTAAATTACCTTTATAAAAACCACTTTGTCAGGTTTAGCTAAGCTTCCTGTCAAAAAACCATCACAAAAATCAAAACTAAAACCTATAAAGCTCAATTAAACAAACCTAGACACCACCAAGCCCCATTAATACAGTTTAACAACCTTTAACAATATAAATTACACAAAATGACCATTACAAAACAACAACTTAAAACAAATGAGAACAAAAAAAAATCATAACGAACAAAATAAGAGCTCCCCAAAACACACAGTAAAACATAGCAAAAGTGATAGAAAACCCAATAGTTTTCTATCACTTTTAAAGGCTTCGAAAGTAATTCTTGATCTAAAGCCATAAGTAGTGCTATTCTTTAAAAAATAGCGAGAGACAACCAAATTTAGGAGTAGTGTTATGATTTCATCTTCGCAAAGACAAGGACTTGTAATGATCGCGGTAGTTGTAGGTCTAATGACACTACCGATGATGTACTAAGCAAGTTACAGATAAAAAAAGGGACGCCATTAGCGTCCCTTTTTTTGTTCAATTTTTTCATTTCGAAAACAGATGCAGTGTTAACACATCCCAGTTCGCATAATAGAAACCAGCAGCAGCTAAAGTCATTGCCATCATCAGTAAGATTGCAACTCGCCAAATAAAACGACCACTACGTGGAGTCAACTCCTTCTCACAGTCGTTACACATCATGATGAACTTATGCTGGTCTTCCAACTTAGCCTCATGCTCATTGACTACCTTATTACGACACGTTGCGATATAACGCAGCTTACTCACCGTATCGTGCGGTAGCCTTTCTTCACAGCTTGACACAAGCTCATGCAATCCTTCGCCTTCGGCATGATATTGAAGCCTCAATAATTTCTCTATATTACGAGTTCTTGTCACCACTTTTTCAATATCGGTCATATTAGCCCTCCCACTCCACACTATAATTCTAGTCGAGCATTTCCCTATTCTTATACAAAATCACTGTTATTTACGAGAGAAAGAGACAATAAATAACAATGCTTTATCCCAAACAGGCCTCTAAATGTGATGTCTGCCGAAAAATAATCAGCTTGGCTTACAACAGTTCACGAATAACGGCTTGAAACACATATCCCTATTGCTTGAAAGATTAGAATAACCATCACGACTACATGGAGGTTACATGCCTAATTCACTCTTTTTTGCCATCTTTGCACTCGCCGGTCTAGCGGCTTGGGTATTTCTTGGTTTCTATCGAAAGCACTCACAAAGTGAAAATGCGCCAGAAAAGAAAGTGAACGTCACTGTGTTGGACAAACAATCCATCGACCTTCCTGATGCAGAACCAGGCCAAGAAGATCAAGAGTATTGGATTTACGTTCAACGTGGTGTGGTTGGTCCAAAACGAGAGTTCCAAGTCGGAATCCACTACTTCCACGCTCTGAACCCTGGCGACAAAGGTACCTTAACCTACCAAGGCGATAAGTTCTTACACTTTGCATTGAAGCGCTAAACATTAGGTACTTCAACTGTATCTTCTAAGCAATCCATCAGAAAGCCTTAGCACCCACCGCTAAGGCAATAACCAACGTGTTTTCTCTGACTTAGAGACCAACCAGCTCATCCATAACGCGCCAGCTCCGCTGATCACGATCCATAATGGAATAACCCAAGCAGGGTGTCCTTGGTACCAACCGAACTCTTTCATTGGCCATAAGAAAATCGGGTGCAGCAGATAAATACCTAAGCTGTGTTTACTGATAAAACCAACCACTTGATTGCTCTTCTCAGACAAGCCTTCACCATAGTAACGGCACACCATGAACACCATGCTCGCCGCTAATACGGTGTTCAACGTCTTGTAAGATAACCAACGCCCTACCGCGTACTCTTCTGCGACCAAACTTGCATCAACCACCATATAAACCGTGGTCAGTAACGCTAATCCACCAAGTAACACACTCACGCCGACAGTCATCTTGTTAAGTGGAACCATCTTATACAGCAGGTAACCCAACGGTAAGTACCCGGTGTACAACCACAACTCGTGACTCCAAGGGCCATCGATTTTCAATAAGAACAATAGCGTTGTGAACAACCATACCGCCGTAAAGGCATAGACAGATCTATCACCGTACTTTCTGACCATGATCTGTAAAAAAGGAATCACAAAGTAGAGTGGGATGAAGTAATAGAAGAAACCAAGGTGATAGTACGTGTAGTGGTGATAACTATTGAGCAAAACCTCCCAGCTGACGTCCGCATCAAAACCCATTAGCGACCAACCTGATAGGTAGGTATAGAAAAGCGACCAAACAATGAATGGGATCAGTACCTTACCCAGACGGCGCTTGAGGTAGTATTTAGCGTCAAACGGGCGCTGATCACTCAGCATCAATGCACCAGAAATCAAGATGAACACAGGCACTGCCCATCGGCTGAAACCATTCACCGTAATGGCAGTCAGCCACTCACCGAAAGGAATGGTGCTTAATTCGTTACGATAAGGCGCCAAAACATGAATCGCGATAACAGCTATGGCCGCGACACATCGTGCTAAATCAAAAAAGAGAATTCGCTGCTTCATGTAAATGCCTGATTAATATTCAATCATTCTACTATAGCAATAAAAAAGCTGACCGGAATAAATACCAAGTCAGCTTAGTGTTAAAGAAGATACTAATCGCGAATTTAACTTATTCGACTCTAGGTTATCCGACTTAAGCTTATGCGACTTTCACTCTTACAAATGAGGCTCATGCGGCTGAAGCCTATGCCGCTGAGATTTGCGGCACTTTAGGTAAACGCAGAGAGATCACCGTCGTTATCGCTAAGAATGCGAAGGATACCCACAGACACGCAGACAAACCGGCCATTTGGAATACCAAGCCCGACAATATCGTGCCAATCAAGCGACCCATCGCGTTTGCCATGTAGTAGAAACCGACATCAAGAGACACCCCATCGCCTTTCGCATAACTCACAATCAGGTATGAGTGAAGTGATGAGTTCACCGCAAAGGTGGCACCAAATACCATCAACCCACCGATGATAACTAGCTCTGGTTGCCAGCCAATTTGCACCGCATAGGCAATACCGGCAGTCACAATAGCCAATGCACCCGCCCATAGTAGCGCTGCATGTCCATCAGGCACCTTGCCTTGTGCTTTACCAGTAATCTTAGGTGCAATGCCCTGCACAAAACCGTATGCGATGGTCCAAGCCGCTAAGAAGCCGCCCACCCATGAGTGGTCCCAACCAAACACACTGCCTAGATAAATCGGCAAAGCAATCACAAACCACACATCACGAGCACCAAACAGGAACATACGCGCAGCCGACAAGATATTGATGGATTCAGACTTAGAGAAGATCTGTTTGAACTTAGGCTTAGTTTTCGCTTTGCCCATGTCTGCTTCTAAGCTCACTAAACTGCCAATGAACACCAATGTCAGCACAGCAGCCATCGCGAGCACTGCGTATTGGAAACCAATCGTCGAAAGCAGTAAACCACCGATAAAGAACCCTGCACCTTTCAGTGCATTCTTAGATCCGGTTAGAATCGCAATCCACTTATAAAGCGCACCTTGCTGCTCATCTGGGACTAAGGTTTTAATCGAGCTTTTAGCACTCATCTTATTGAGATCTTTAGCGATACCGGACAAGGCCTGCGCCGCCATTACCCAAGGAATGGTCAACATTACGGTTGGCACCGCGAGCATGCCCAAGGCGACAACTTGCATCCCTAAGCCGATATTCATGGTCTTATTGAGGCCAAGACGCGCCCCTAACCAACCACCGATTAGGTTAGTCACCACACCAAAGAATTCATAAAAAAGGAACAGTGAGGCGATCTCTAACGAACTGTAGCCAAGGTCATAGAAATACAAGACCACCAGCATACGAAGTGCACCATCAGTAATGGTGAAGTTCCAGTAATTGAAGGTCACCAGCATGTATTGGCGAACGCTCTTACTTAGATTTGAAAACATAACACTATCTCTGCAATCTAAACAAAAAGAGCTTTTAGATCATAGGTGTCCAAAAGCTCTAATTCTTACTTTCCACTTAACTTATACTCAAAATAATTGGAGTTGCAGCTAGGCAACAAGCAAGTTCAGCCCTATGAGCATAGGTGTTCTATGTGATTAGGGCGGCCGGTGATCCGGTGAACTTGCGCAGTTAACAACGCTGCAGGTTCAAGTATGAAGAGCTACGCAGAAGCTACGCCATTAATGTATTCAACCTGAATGGCTTTAGTAAATGCGCCCGGACGCAGTGCCTGCACCTCTTGAACAATCTTGTTCATGTCCCAGCTCTTCTCTAACAACAGGTGTGCAGCCAGCAAACCAGTACGGCCAGAACCGCCCATGCAGTGCATTGCTACCTTGCCGCCGTTATCCACAATTTGGTGTAAAACTGGACTAGTCGCCCGCCACTTCGCAGCAAAATCGGTACCCGGTGCACAATCGTCTTCGATTTCTATTTGGAACCATTGCATGCCTAGCGCACGTGTCTTCTCACCAAGTGCCGCTACGTCTTTGCTTGCAAGCTCATGGTCATCAAGTGCTGTCACGATAGCTTCAACGCCTTGTGCTTTCAGTTGCGTTAACGATGCATCTAGGTCAGCGTCTTTAGTGCCTGGGCACGGAGTAAGCACTAACGCACCAGTTTCTAGATCTAGTTGCCATGTTGGGTGTACTTGAGAATTCGTCATCGTCATCAATCTCTTAAAATTCTTTTGTATATAAACCGATACTCAAAATAATTGGAGTTGCAGCTAGGCAACCAGTAAGTTCAGCCCTATGAGCATAGGGGTCTATGTGATTAGGGTGAACTTACGCAGTTAACAACGCTTGCAGCTTCAAGTATGAAGAGTATTAAGCTAGGCCAACTGTACGTACTAGCTCTGCCGTACGTGTTGCGTAGCCCATCTCGTTGTCGTACCAAGCGTAGACCTTAACCATGCGCTTACCGACCAACATCGTTGATAGTGCATCCACGATTGTTGAACGTTGGTCGCCTTTGTAATCGATAGAAACCAGGGGACGCTCTTCAAAGCCAAGAATGCCTTTCAGTTCATTCTCAGACGCTTCTTTCAGCATCGCGTTGACTTCTTCAGCTGTGGTGTCTTGCTTCACTTCGAAGATGATGTCGGTCAGAGAAGCGTTCGCTAGTGGTACACGAACCGCGTGGCCATTAATACGATTTTCAAGCTCCGGGAAAATCTCAACAATCGCTTTTGCACTGCCCGTTGTTGTCGGGATAAGACTCATGCCACATGCACGTGCACGGCGTAAGTCTTTATGGGGCGCATCAAGAATAGTTTGCGTATTGGTGAGATCGTGAATAGTGGTAAAGGCTGCGTTCTCGATGCCTAACTTCTCGTTAATCACCTTCACAACAGGCGCAAGACAGTTAGTCGTACAAGATGCCGCAGTCACAATCTTATGTACCGCTGGATCGAAGATAGCGTCATTCACACCGACAACGATGTTTGCAATGCCTTCTTCTTTCACTGGCGCCGATACCACAACACGCTTCACACCTTGCTCAAGGTATTTGTTTAGGAAAGATGCCTTACGGTGAACACCGGTCGCTTCAAGGACAACATCGCAACCAGACCAATCGATCGCATCGATATCGCGCTCTTGCGTAGTTCTAATGCGTTGACCGTTGATGATCATCTCATCGCCCTCAACCGCGACTTCGTGGTTCCAGCGACCTTGAACCGAATCGAACTCAAGAAGGTGCGCCAGTGTTGCTGTATCGCCTGCTACATCGTTAATTTGAACAAACTCAATTTCCGCCCAATCAAACGCTGCGCGAAGTGCTAGACGGCCGATACGGCCAAAACCATTAATACCTACTTTGACTGTCATACTCTTTTCTCTCAGTTAATTGCCTTCATATTTGAAGCCGCAGTGTTGTTGACTATGCCTAACTGCAATCTCAACGATTTTGGCAATAAATTTAAATGTATTTAAACGCAACATTGAGGGCGTGAAGTCATGGCTTCTAGGCGCTCAATATCCTGTTGGTATTCAGTTTTCAAACAGTTCGATGCGATAAGGTCATCAATTAACTTTAGCATCCAACCCGGTAAATCTTGTGACAGACGGTAGAACACCCACTGCCCTTGGCGAACGTCAGTTAAAATGCCGTTTGAACGCAACTGCGCAAGATGGCGGGAAATCTTTGGCTGACTTTCTTGTAATGCCTGAGTCAACTCACCAACAGATAAGCACTCTTGGCGCACAATCAACATTAAGCAACGCACTCGCGTTTCATCAGACAGTAATTTAAAAAATTGGTGAGGAAGCATAACTACATACTCATATATGGATATGCATATATATTAGTTATAAAAAAACGCACGTCAAGGCGTGCGTTTTCATTGTCATAAAAGTTTAACGAAGAATATCAGAGTTTGTTGGTAACAATATGGCTCCAGCGTCGAGCTTCAGTGAGTTCTGTTTTCACTTGTTCCACGTTCAACCCTAGATCAGCACAGTGATCATCAATCTTTTGCCAATCAGCATGTTCGAAACTTTCTTCAAGCGCTAATAATGCGCCATATGGACCTTCTCTGCGCAGCAAGGCGACCTTAATACTTGTGCATAACGGTAATTGTTCAATTAAGTTCTCTAACGACAGATCGAGCAACGCATCAAGTAATGAGAACAAACCAATCATAAAGGCTTGTTCAGTATGCCCTTTAAATACTTGGTAACGAGACATCCGTTGGCAAAACTGCGCACGCTGCAAAGACAGGCCATACAGCTCTTTGGGCTTTTTATCAGAGACATAAGACGCTACTGCTAGCGAGACAAACATTTTCAATTTCTCTTGCCCTAAATAAACCAAGGCCTGACGAAATGAAGAGATGGTGACCTCAAGGCGGGGTGACATAGTATTCACAAAGCGCAGAAGCTTATAGGATAAGGCAATATCTTTCGCGACGATGCTTTCAACACGTTGGAAGTCGACATCCGGCTTACAGACCTCTTGGAATAGCTCCATCGCTATCACTTGCTCTGGGCTAATATACTTAGTCTTTATGATTTCTGGCTTACTAAAGAAATAGCCTTGGAAAAACTTAAACCCTGCTTCTTTCGCTTGTTGGAACTCTTGTTCCGTTTCAACCCGCTCAGCAAGAAAACTATACTTCTTCCCTTCGTGCTTTTTGACTAACTCACACGCCGCATCCAACCCCATCTGCATGATATCAAGCTTAACAATATGCGTATATTGAAGGAAACGTTCCCACTCAGGTGTCGAAGTAAAGTCATCTAGGGCAATCATATACCCTGCTTGATAAAGCTCTTTGATTACCTCTAATAGCTCATCGGTCGGTTGGCAGGTTTCAAGAATCTCAACTACGACCTTATCTTTCGGTAAGCTCATTGGAAGACGACGAATCAAGCTTTGATACGGAAAATTAATAAAGCAGCGTGAAGATGGGATCGAAGGGTTAAGCCCAACGGACAAGAAGTTTTCAACGATCAGGCGATACGTTGCTCGATTAGACTCAATATGCGCGGGGTAGGCATTCCTATCACCGTCACGAAACAGCAGCTCATAACCAAGCGTGTTCTTGTTACGGTTTAAGATAGGTTGTCGAGCAACGTACGTAGCGGTCATTTATTGATAACTCTAATTGATTTAACTATAACTCTATTACTTTCATTAAGCTTTGGCAGCAGCCAGCAAAGCGCCGCAACCCATGAACATACCACCAAATATTTTATTTATCTTACCCATTATGCGATCTGAGCGAATAAAACGTCCCATTTGTGAAGCTAATGAGGTGTAACCCAACATAACCACGCTATCAATAAATACAGTGGTCACTCCGAGCACCAACAACTGCGGTGCTTGCGGTTGTGTCGGATCGATAAATTGCGGAAACAGAGCAACTAAGAACACGATAGATTTTGGGTTAGTCAAATTGATAAGCACTGCATTTCTGAGCAGCTTGCCACTCGATAGCGTTGATTTTTCTTCTGAAGCTACCAAGCTAGAGTTATCACGCCACTTTTGAATGCCTAACCATAGAAGATAAACCACGCCCACCCATTTGATGATGGTAAATGCCAAGGCGGATTTTGCCACTAGTGCACCAATACCCGCTCCCACCAGCATAATATGAAATGCAAGACCGAGCTGTAAGCCTACGATCGACGCAAGTGACTTCTTGGTGCCATAGCTGAGCCCATTGCTGATTGAGTTAACGGTACCTGAGCCCGGTGCCAAACTAAACAAAATCGCCGTGACGACATAAGCAAGCCAAACATGAGTATCCATTTGCATTTCCTTACTAGTTCTTTAATCTAACAACATTAGTAGCGATGACGCTCTCACATGCATCAGTTCAGGTAATTTCCCATGGAAAACCACAGTGCCACCCTGTTTTCATACACGCAAGAACCTGAGTTCGAGCAAGCGATTAAACACCCGATCTCCACCTTTTGGCAACAACGAAAGGATGGTTATATTACATCATCTGGTAAAAAAAGATTGTACTGGTGTAGCTTAACTTCTCCGACACACACCAAAGCTATTGTTATTTCAAATGGTCGCATCGAGTGCTGCTTAAAATACCAAGAGCTCTTTTATGATTTCTATCAGCAAGGTTATGACGTTTATTCATTTGACCACCAAGGTCAAGGTCAGTCGGAACGTATGGTAACAGACTCTGACATTGGTCACATTCACGAGTTTGATGATTACGTATCAGATATGTCTGACATTATTGCCAGTTTTGATCTTAGCAAGTATTCCAACCGCTACCTGCTCGCACATTCGATGGGCAGCACAATCGCCACTCGCTACTTGCAAACTCATCCCAACCACCCGTTTGACAAAGTCACTCTGTGCGCTCCGATGTTTGGGATCAATACTGAATGGTACTTCAAGCCTATCGCAATGCTTGTTGGGCAAGCTCTCACCGCTTTCTATGCCAAGCCGACTTATGCCCCCGGGCAACAGGCGTATTACTCTAAGCCCTTCGAAAATAACTTATTAAGCCACAGTAAGGTGCGCTATCAGTGGTTCCGTTGCTTATATGACGGTTCCCCTTCTTTGCAGGTTGGCGGACCAAGTACTCGCTGGGTATGGCAAGGGTTAATGGCAGCCAAGCAGGCAATGCAACAAACTCGTCAAATCAAGATCCCACTGCTATTGATTCAGGCAGGGGAAGAGAAGATTGTGAGTAACGATGCTCAAGTGAAGTTCATCAATAAGCTGAAAAAAACCAACTCTGATTGCCAGTTTAAGGTGATTGAGGGTTCTAGGCATGAGGTGCTGTTTGAGCAAGATGAATACCGTAATCATACACTGGATGCTATCAATCAGTTTTTTGCCTAGATCGAATAAGCTAATAAGCTAATAAACTGAGTAACCGACCAAGAAGATAAGCGCTAAAGAGGAAGAGAAGTAAGTGAGCTTTGCCCTCTTTTCTTGCATGAAATTGGCATACAATTTCCACCTAGAGATATTGTGGTTAAAACAATGCTAGCGTTGGCTAGTATTGATATTTGCTAAGCATTTTGCAATGAGGGTTAAATGACTATTCCTGCACTTAAAGATTCCGTGAAAATTGTTGCTTCTGATTTAGATGGTACGCTTTTGGCTCCCAACCATCAGCTAAGCGACTTTACCAAACTAACGCTTAAGAAGTTACACGAGCAAGGTTACACCTTTATCTTCGCTACGGGTCGCCATCACGTCGACGTAGCAGGGATTCGTCAAATCGCAGGGATTCCGGCATACATGATCACGTCAAACGGTGCTCGCGTGCACGACCAGAACGATCAACTGATGTATAGCCAGGACGTGCCTCAGAAATTAGTTCAACCAGTTATTGATATTGTTCGCCAAGATCCAAATATTTTTATTCATATGTATCAGAATGAAGATTGGCTACTCGACCGTGAAGACGAAATGCTCGCTAAGTTCCATAGTGAGTCTGGCTTTAGCTACAAGCGATTTGAAGCTGATAATGCCCCAAGCGACGGCATTGCTAAAGTCTTCTTCACACATCCAGAGCAAGACCACGAATATCTGGTCACGTTTGAGCAAAAGCTAAAAGATGCGTTTGGAGACAAACTGAACATCGCCTTCTCAACACCTTGGTGTTTAGAAGTGATGGCCGCTGAAGTATCTAAAGGCCACGCCTTGGACGCTGTTGCGAAATCAATGAACCTGACACTGGATAACTGTGTTGCCTTTGGTGATGGCATGAATGACGCAGAGATGCTGGCGATGGCGGGTAAAGGTCTAATCATGGGCACATCACATGAAAAGGTGATGAAAGCTCTACCAGACAATGAAGTGATTGGCAGCAACGCAGACGACGCCGTTGCTCACTATCTAGAAAAGCACCTGCTCTAATCTCGTCTCGTCGAAAAGATCTGAATAAATAAAAAGGCAGCCAACTAGCTGCCTTTTTTGAACCTTACGTAAAAAGCTCTCTCTAACGCTATCGAGAACCCTGTATTTCTTTGCTTAATATTGCCTGCCACTCTTGTTCGGTAACCGGCATGATCGATAATCGGTTGCCCCGTTTAACCAGTGGCATTTCTGACAGTTCAGGCATGGCTTTAAGTGTTGCCAAAGGAATCAAGCGTTCAGTCACTCGCACAAACTCAACATCAACCATTATCCATTATCCAGCGCGGATTATCGGGCGAAGACTTAGGGTCGTAGTAATCACTCTCTGGGTCGAACTGAAAGTGGTCTGGGTAGGCTTCTCTGGTTACTTTCGCGATCCCCGCCACGCCAACTTTTTTACATGATGAATGGTATATCATCACCAAGTCTCCAAGCTTGACGTCATCACGCATCATGTTTCGAGCCTGATAGTTGCGTACACCCTCCCAACAAGAGGTTTTTTGTACTCTCAGAGTCTGAATAGAAAAGGTGTCGGGTTCTGTTTTAAATAACCAATATGCCATAATAAATCCAATTAACGGTTGCTCCGAGGAAGATATAACATGAAGGTAATGAAAAACCCAGTGACATGGCTAGTCGCATTCACTCTACAAGGCTGTGTCACAGCGCCAGATGCTCCCCAAAAGCCAGAACTACCACCAGCAACCTTGGATGAGCCACTGAGCATTCAACCGCAAACCTTCATCATGCGTGGTCAGGTTGTGGTTGGCCATGAAAGCCGAACCTTCACCCCTTGCGGTAGCCAACAACAATACTGGTTAGACTTATCTCCAGAGTTAGCGCTAGAAGCACAAGGGCTCTCAACGAGACCTTACCAAGCTTTATATGGCGAGCTGATTGGTCACCTAACCGTACCGAGCCAAACCGGGTATAACGCAGATTTCACGGCACGTTTCGTGGTTGATCAAGTGAATATCCTAACCGCAGAAAACCCTAATCGTTGTGACCAACCACTGCGTTCAACACGAGTATTCGGTAACGAACCCTTTTGGTCAGCAACCTTCGATAAAGACCAGCTCAAATACACCAAGATGGGCGAACAACCACAGCTCCTCGATATTGAATCAAGCCGCACCACACCAAGCAGTCGTGATTACCAATTAGAGGGTAAAGCAGCGCAAGGCAAACTCAACCTTACAAAAGAGAGTTGCAGCGACGGCATGAGCGATTCTATCTATGGATGGCATGCCAAGCTTAACCTCAATGACAGTAACTATAATGGCTGTGCAACGGTCTCAAACCAAGATCCAACATTGGACTGGAGCGGACTCTACTTCGCTAGCTCAACGCAAAACTCAGGGTTCTCTATCAACCTTGAACTCAACGATGACCACAGTGCTATCACGACTTATTCATACAGCAATGGAGACCCTTCTATTGTTGAGCAGGGCTTCTGGCAGCAACTGAACCAAAATCAGGTACAAGTGGTTATGACTCGCCACCAGCAACAGTATTTAATCTCCGAGCGCATCTTCACGCTCGATAACGGCAAGCTGGTCGCTGAAAAAGAGAAAGTGGGCAACGTTGTCTACCCGATTGCCAATGGCGGTCTGGTGCTATTCGAAGCTAAGAGTGCGCAAGCGCAAGCAAATACCACCACTAACGCTGATCTAACCGCAAAACAGGTGAACTCCAGTGATCAACTTGATCCAAAAGTCGACCAAGCGATCCGCAAGTATTTTAAGATCCACAACAGCTCACCTGACGATACCAAGTACCGCTGGTTAACCTACGACCTCAACGGTGACGGCAAGGAAGAGCTGTTTGCCCAACTCGATTGGTGTGGCTCTGGTGGCTGTACACTGCTGATTTTCGAAAACCATCAAGATAACTGGCGCTTCAATAGCCGAGTGACACTGGTTAAGGGCGACATACGCTTAGGTAAATCGCAAAACCACGGCTGGCAGGATCTGATCTTCAATGTCAGTGGCGGCGGTGCAACAGCCGCGAAACACACACTGTCCTACTCTGGTGTCAGCTACCCGCTAAACCCAAGTGTTGCACCCGTTACAGATGATGCTGATATCAGCGATGTGGTTTTGTTTGCTGATGGCATCTCACCCGTACAAAGTGGAGTGAAGCTGTAAACATGAGTAACCAACAAGCTTGCCCCGGTTGTGGCTTCATTCACCAGTGCGTTTGTCATCTAATACCGACGGTTGAAAGCCAAACTGATCTTGTACTATTGACTCATGAGAATGAGCTGTCGCGAGACACCAACACCGGAAAGCTGCTTCAGCAATCTATTGAGCAGTGTCAGTCCTTGGTATGGCAAAGGAAAACACCACCAGCGGAGCTAATGGCACTGCTTGAAGATGAAACACGACAACCGTTTCTGTTATTCCCAAGTGATCAAAGCATCGAGTGTCAGCAAGCTGTGATGACCCAAGCCCAGAATCGTAAACCGCTATTCATCATTTTGGATGGCACATGGCAAGAAGCGAAGAAGATGCTTAACAAGAGCTCGTGGTTACAAGCAGTCCCACAAGTTCATCTCGACATCACCAGCGAATCCTCTTACACCTTGCGCCGCAATCAAGACAGTGGCCATTTGTGTACTTGCGAAGTGGGCATTGAATTGCTCAAATCTTTAGGTGAAAGCGAACCTGCCAAGCTCATTGATGACTACTACCAACAGTATCTAAAAGTATTCCACGCCGACAAATGTGGTCATGCTCTCAAATAGATCAAGCAAGAGCGCGGGAAGACAACAGACACATTTCGGGACGGGACAAATACTGAAAACAAAAGGGTGAGCCATGAGCTCACCCTTTTTACATCGTACTTTAATCTATTGAACCATTTAGTGTTTCACGTGAAACGCACACTCTAGCTGTTCGTTGAAAAGAGATTTTACTCTCCCTATCAGAATAAGCGTTGAGGCTGACCAAAGTAGTAACCTTGCAGGTAATCGACACCCATATCCTCTGCGATTCGACACACCTGCTCGTTATGAACGAACTCTGCCACCGTCTTAGCATTCAAAATCTGACATAAGCTCACTAACTGCTGAGCGATCTTGCGTTGCTTTTTATCTTTATCAATATTGCGAATCAAACTGCCATCAAGCTTGATCACCTGTGGCTCTAGCTTCAATATCTCATCAATATTCGAATAGCCCGAACCAAAGTCATCCACAATAATATTCACACCAAGATCACGGAAGTGATTACACACCTCAATCAAGCGATCGTAATCCTGAATTTGTTCCGTCTCTAACACCTCCAAGCCAATACGTTGTGGGTGACTGATTTTTTTGATGGCCTGCTCAAGGTGAAGAATGGTTTTCTCATTGCTGAAATCTTGTGGCGCTAGATTAATTGAGAACGAATCGGTTCGCTGACTCATAAAATCAAAGGTACGCGTTATCATCTGTCGACTCAGACGTGTATAAAGATGCGTTCCTTCAATGATTGGCAAGAACTTACCCGGTGCAATCAACTGACCGTCCTCTTCAATTCGGACCAAACACTCATAGCTTTCTACCTGATGGCTGTGCGCCGAGACAATAGGTTGGGAGCACACCACAATATTCTGATTAAGCACCGCGCGACTGACACACGACAGCCAGCCAAGCTGCTCTTGGCGATGCTTCTCCAATTGAATGAGCGTCTTGCCGCTCACTAGATGCTTGTTCTGACTCACGGCGCTGCGCCTAGCATCAATCGCCTTCAACAACAAATCATCAATCGAGGTCGTAGGAAAATCTCGACGGCTGGCTATGCCCGCACAGATGGATACCGACAGGTAATCAATATCAGGCAACCCCGTTGGTTCAAAATTCACATGTTCCGTTTGGTCTGCAAATTCAGAAAAACGCTGATGAATATGTTCTTGCCCCACCCAGCTATCAAACACCACCGCCCACTCACCAATACCAATGCTATAGAGCTGACACCCCTCATCAAAGAACTGCCACAGCGCCTTTTGAAAATACTCGCTTAAATCATGCAGAAGCTTGTCACCGACTCGATAGCCATACTTCTCATTGATTTGGCCAAATGTCGTGACTTTCAAAGCCAACAAATGACTATCGGTACTCATTTTTGACAGTTTTTCACGCAGTACGCTTCGGTTAGGTAAACCTGTACGGCGATCAATTCGGTAGCTCGCGGTCAATGCGGTCGCTTGCTGTTGAATCTTACTCGCCATGCTGTTGTTCATGTCATCGACATCAAGCAGAGCATTTCGTATCAATGAAAACAGAGGGGAAATATTGGTCGCGGGTTGTGTCTCTAATGGCAATACCGCCTGGCCTTCACCTTCCCTAAGCGCAAGATAAGTGAGGCTATGATGCAAAATTCGTTGCTGGCCATTATCTTGATAGAGCTCTCCCATGCAGTACACGCCATAGGTGTCCGCTAATGCTTGGAAAACCTCAACCTCTTGGTTGCCATCAATGAAATCAATGCGAGAGGTACAGTTGTAGATAAAAAACTGTTCTGGTTTATGGGAAGCAATCTGTTGAACGCCCAATCGGATTTGCTCTAGGGTCAATGAAGGATGGTCATAACAAAACCGCACCTCATCACCAACTTGAAACGACCCACTGAATTCTATCTCTCCGCCCTCTGTTACCTTGAGCGGTAAGTGAGTGTTCTGGTCTTTGGGTTCACCGACCATCAAGGGGAAGTTATACAGTTGCTCAAAAGGGATTTCGAGACCGTCAGCGAGGTAACGATTATAGACTTCTCGGACAGGTATACCGTCCAATTCAGCTAGCCGATTATCTTGAGCGCCAGTCACTCGGAAGGTACGACCAATGGGGTTCCATTCGCAGTAATACCCCTTAGTAATTGCGAGTTCAACACTGTGCAGTGCTAACATGACATAGGCATTTTCATAGCAAATACCATCGAGCATCACCCATCGTCCATGCTCTGTAATGGTCGATGCACCGCCACAAATAGGTAATGAATATATCGACTGCTCAAACGCTGAAAATAGATCTTGGTTATTTATCTGCAAGCGATCGGCGAAACAGATAATGCTTTGAGTATCAGCATTACATTCAAGCTGCTGCCACATCGCTTGGCTATCCCGTCGAGGCTGCTCGCTATATTCGACAACACCACAAGTGTAAGACGTCGCCTCAAAGCGAGTAACAATAACATAGAGACCTTTATGCAGGATCACACCTTGGCTGATGTAGTGATTAGCGCTACAACCAATCAATTTGGCGTTGGGGAAAGTCGACTGAATTACTTGGCAGGCAGCCAACACCGAATCTTTCTCGAAAGAAGAAAACACCTGAATCAGTAGATTGTCATGTTGATGAAAATCTATCTTTTGCAATTCACGCTGGGTGCACTTAATGTCTTGTATCTGGAAAGAGGTCGATTGCATATTCACATTAATCGTTACGTTAATGATTTGTTATTGTGCTTATTATAGATAAAGCTTGCACGGAATACTTACAATCGTCTTATAAATAATGTGACGCTAGTTAGACATCATTCATTCCACTAAAGAGCCATCATCAGTGCCAGTGAAGCACTTTAAAAGCAAGTAACGTTAAGGTCTGAGGGTTTTAATAACTAAAACAGTCGCTTAGGCTCACCAAAGTAATAACCTTGCAGATAATCGACACCCATTTGCTCTGCAATTTCACAAACCTGTTGGTTATGGACAAATTCGGCAACTGTTTTGGCGTTAAACACCTGACACAAGCGTACTAATTGAGAGGCGATATTCCTTTGCTTTGGGTCTTTGTCGATATTGCGAATCAAGCTACCGTCGAGCTTTATGATCTGCGGCTCAAGTTTAATGATCTCATCAATATTGGAATAACCAGAACCAAAGTCATCAACAATGATTCTCGCCCCAAGAGCACGGAAGTGATCACACACTTCTATCATGCGGCCATAATCTTTGATCTGTTCAGACTCGAGAACCTCTAGACCAAGTCGAGTGGGGTCGTTCATACCACTAATCGCTGACTCGAGAACTTCAAGCGTCTTATCGCTCAGTAAGTCTTGTGGGGATAGGTTGATTGAAAAAGAACTCTGCTTATTTGCCATGTAGCCAATGGTGTTTCGAATCATGTGCCGGCTAAGGCGAGTATAGAGATGCGTGTCAGCAATAATGGGTAAGAACTTACCAGGGAGTACAATGGTACCGTCCGACTCCATGATTCTGACCAAGCACTCTTGGCCAATCATTTCGTGAGTACCAGACGCCACAATCGGCTGTGAGTAGGTGATAATGTTCTGATCTAAGATTGCGCGGCTTACACAGCTCAGCCAGCCTAGTTGTTCTTTACGATCTTCCTCACTCACCTGAATGTTTTTTGCATTAGTGATGTGAGTATTGTTCCGCACCCCGTAGCGTCGAGCTTCAATCGCTTTCAACAAGATCTCATCACCGCTATCAGCTAAGAAATCACAGCGACTAGCGAAACCACCACACAGAGAAACCGAAAGGTAGTCTATGTCGGTTAATCCATATGGCTCAAAATTAATATGCTCAATACCATCAGCAAACTCGACGAAACGTTGCTCTATCTTCACGCTATCGACACTCGCGTTAAAGATAATTGCCCACTCACCGACACCAATACTGAACAGTTCAACCTTTACCTTGGATTCCTTAGCCACACTAAGGTGCAATCGGTCGACAAAATGATTCGACAGATCAAGCAGTAATTGGTCACCCACTTGATAACCGTATTTTTCGTTAACTTGATGAAAATTAGTCAGCTTCAGCGTCAACAGATGTTCATTGAATAAAATCGTATTGAGGCGTTCTTTTAATACAATACGGTTGGGTAGCCCAGTGCGAGAGTCAATACGGTAGCTTTCAGTTAAGCGACGTGCCTGTTGATGGAGTTTGTTCTCCATCTGAGTGTTCATACTGTCGAGGTCTGCGACCGCATTTCTGACTAAGTTGAGTAGTGGCGATACCGTTGAGTCTCGCTTGAAATCTTCGCAACGAAACTCATTAATCTCGTCCGACTCTCTCATCGCAATATAGGTAAGGCTGTGATGCAGTATCTCTTGGCGATCGTCGTTGCGATATAGTTCGCCCATGCAGTATGCACCACACGCGTTTACTATCCCTTCAAATGGTTTGAGCTCAAGTTTACTGTCGATAAATTCTAGTCGAGATACACAGTTATAGATGATCACAGATTCAGGCTGATGCACGGCAAGCATCTCAGCGCCGTGACGCACTTTTTCTGCGGTCAAAGAAGGATGGTTATAACAAAACTGGGCCTCTTCGCCGACATGCCAAGGGCTATCAAACTCAATACTACCATCATCATTAATACGTAGAGGCGTCGAGATGCACTTCTTTCTGCCGAGCTCTCGATACAGGGGGAAGCTCATCAACTGACTAAAAGGGAGATCTTTACCATCAGCAAGGTAATGTTTGAACACCTCGATAGCCGGCTTGTCATTCAACGCATATAAACGATTTCCAACTGCGTGTGTCACTCGCAATTTCATCCCAATAGGATTCCACTCAGAATACGCGTCCGACCAAATCTTTAAGCTAGGGTTAGTCAATGCAACCGCAACACAAGCATGTTGGTAGGTTTGCTCATTATGCATAACCCAACGGCCATATTCATTCTCGTGGCACAGCCCACCAGCAACTGGTAATGCGTAAGGTAAACTCTCAAAGGCGCTATAAATAGGATAGTCACGCCCTTCAACCTGATCGCACAAGCTGATAACCGTTTTGGTTTCTTCTGTAAGGTTTAATTGAGAAGCGAGATCTTGGCTGTCTTGATTTGGGTTTCCGGTAAACGTCTGAACTGTAGACGTTAAATGGGTATCGTTAAATTCACTGACGACGACCAAGGTACATTCATGCTTCAGGCTGTTATCACAGATAACATAACGGGCGCTCTGACCGATTAACGTCGCATGCCCTATGCGATTGAGGGCTGCATTGGCAATTCGACGAGCGATATCAGAGGACTGAGCAGAGAAAATTTGAATAAGGTACTGTTTGCTGTCACACCACTCTCGCTGATCAAATTGAGACTTAAATAACTCCTCAGTATTTGCGAGAAATGTAAATGTTTGCATGCCAACCCTTGTTCGAAATCGAGTGAAATGAGAACCCGCACTACTATGAATCAAAAATTTCGATCAAAAGTAGTCGCCAATTATCCTAGCCTAAACAGGCATTTAATTGTGACTAATGTAACAATTCAATATCATAAATGCGACACATTAAGCTTACTACGGCCATTAAGTTAATCGCATAAGATCACTAAGTTGCTCTATTTCAACATCAGGCAGCACTGTTGCCTTAGGGAAATCATATAAATTGGAACCAGTATCATTAAACCAGCATGCTTGGAAACCATTTGTCTTCGCTCCATAGACATCGGTTCTAAGATGGTCACCAACATGGAGAATATTCTCAGCGTCACAATTTAGGTATTGCTGAGCTCTATCAAACATATCTGGGTAGGGTTTTGCTCTGCCGTCAGGACCGGCTTTAAGGATTAATTGGAAGTACTGCCCCAAGCCAATTTTATGTGGGTCGACATTGCCATTAGTAATCGCAACTAAAGGAATACGTTGGCTCAGCTCAGCCATCACTCGATGCGTTTCTTGTGGCACATCCACCTGATTTCGCAGCCACAAGGCGTGTTCTATGCCTTCACGAGCCGCTTGTTCTGCTTGCTGCTGAGAATACCCCAGTTGTAACAAACCACGCTTAATCTGTGTTTCTCGCCACACGGTGACATCATGCTTTAACGCTGGGTTTTCAGAGGCGACTTGCTGTTTGATACCTTGCCACTCTTCTAACGAAAGAGAAGCAGACACAGGATGCTTTTGATAAAGCCACTGCGCCATCTCTTTCTCAACCTTCATGATCACAGGCCAGTTGTCGTACAAGGTATCATCCAAATCAAAGGTCATGGCTTTGATGGGCTTTAACCCTCGATAAATTCGCATAGTTAAACCTTTAATCTAATCTTTATTCTTCTTACGAGCTCTTGGATGAGCTTGGTCATAAGCTTGTGCTAAATGTTGGAAATCTAAGTGAGTGTACACTTGGGTTGTCGAGATGTTTTCATGCCCGAGCAACTCTTGAACCGCACGAAGGTTTTGGCTCGACTCCAGTACATGCGTTGCAAAGGAGTGACGCAGTTTATGCGGGCTGATGTGACTCGCGACAGATTGCTTCTTGCCCCACTCTTCCATGCGCTTTTGCACGCTGCGATGAGAGATACGAGTCCCTAACTTCGAGACAAACAGTGCAGGCTCACCCGGCGAAGCGAGTTCACCACGAACTTTGAGCCATTTATCAACCCACTCTTTCGCTAAACCAGAAAAAGGCGCTTTGCGTTCTTTGTCGCCTTTACCAATCACTCGGATTTCGCCTTGTCGACCCAATACATCTTTAAGATTGATACCGACCAGCTCAGCCAAACGTAATCCAGCACCATACATCACTTCCATCATCGCTCGGTCACGAATTGACAGTGGGTCGTCCTCATTCACATCAAGCAACTGACCGACTTCATCAACATCGAGGTTTTTAGGCAAAGGACGTTGTTTACGAGGTGCTGAAACCCCTTTAGCAGGATTGGCGGTCATTTCGCCACGCAAGACAAGGAAATCAAAGAAGCTGCGCAGTGACGATAAACGAGTCGCAATACTGCTCGCTTTCATTCCTTCGCGCATGCCTTTACTTGCAAGTTGTCTTACCCACGCCGCATCGACTTGTCCCCAGTCCGTTAGTCCCAGAGTGACTAAATGAGCGGCCATGGTTTCAAGTTGTTGTTTGTAGTTACGTTGGGTGTGTAAGCTGAGTCCCTTCTCACTTCTAAGATATTCATAGAAGCGAGAAAGCGGCTTTTGAAGGCTGTTAGGAAGAGGTATTTTGGGCTCTAGGCTCATTATTTATCTGCCAAGGTAAGGTGTCCGCCAAATGAGCGACAACAAGTGCTAAATGGCGTAAAAAGAGCGTGTCCATATGAGGCTGGAAATGTCCGCCATCTTCACTAGAAAAAGCGAGTACACCCAGTGGAGATCGCTTAGCAAGGGGTAGCACTACATAAGAGCCTAGCTCTGGAACTGGATAATCACCAAACAAATCGTGTCTGTCTGCCTTTCTCAATCGCCCTAGATAAGCATCTTTGCCATTGAAATGGTTAAGTGAAAATTTAGAGTAACGCTCTTCATTCAGCTGATAAAAACCTAATTGTGAGAGAACTCGTACATGAGCCTTAAGCCCTAGTTCCAACGCTTTTTGTTCAACAGCCTTGATAACCTGAATGAAGTCACTGCATTTCAACACTTGAGTTTGCAGATCCATGAATTCATAGAAAGTTTTATCGTTATTCGCCGCTAGTGACATCAGGCCAGTGATCTCTTCTTCCAGCTCTTCGATTCTATGACGCTGACGTTTAAGCTGAATCTCAACCAGAGAAACAGCGCCCTGCTCAACATTATTAATAGCTAGGCGATCAACCAAATCTTTCCTGTTTTGAAAGAAATCTGGGTTATCACGTAAATATTCCGCAACCACCTCTGCAGTCAGAGTGTCGCCTTCAACGTAAGACAAAACCTATCCTTTATTTTTTATAAATCTATTTGTTATATCGTTATTAGCAAGAAAGCTGACCATCAAACACATGCGTTGCTGGGCCAGTCATCAACAGAGGTTTCCCAGGGCCTTGCCAGCTAATGTGTAAGTCACCACCAGGTAGACGAACCTTCACATTCTCAGCCAGTAAGCCTTGTGTTATACCAACAGCAACTGCACCACATGCGCCACTGCCACACGCCTGAGTTTCACCCGCACCACGTTCGTAGACGCGCAAGCGAACCTCTTCACGGTTAACCACTTGCATAAAGCCAGCATTAACACGCTCAGGAAAACGTTCGTGAGATTCAAGCAGCGGACCTAAGGTATCCACATCTGCTGTATCGACGTCATCAACTACGGTAACCACATGTGGGTTACCCATGCTAACAGCACCACAGAACAAGGTATGTACATCCGTTCTTAGGATATACGTCTTTTCTGGCTGCTTCGCCTTAAATGGAATCTTGCCCGGTTCGAACTCAGGAATACCCATGTTGACAGTGATTAAATCATTGTCTTCAATCTTAAGAACCATTTTCCCTTTCTTAGTGCTCACGTTGATGCTGTACTTATTCGTTAAGCCTTTCATGCGAACGAATCGAGCAAAACAACGTGCACCATTGCCACACTGCTCCACTTCACTGCCATCTGCATTAAATATGCGGTAATGGAAGTCAGTTTCAGGATCATAGGGAGCTTCAACTACAAGTAGCTGGTCGAAACCCACACCAGTGTGACGATCCGCCAAACGACGGATCAAATCTGGAGAAAAGAAAATATTTTGAGTAATGCAGTCCACGACCATGAAATCATTGCCCAAACCATGCATTTTAGAAAAGTGGAAGTGCATAACGCTTAAAATTACTCCGGAAGAATGTTTTCAAGTTCCCACAGACTCGTAAGCTCTTCACGCTGACGAACCAAATGAGTTTTAGCGCCATCAACCATCACTTCTGCCGCACGCGAACGAGTGTTGTAGTTGGATGACATTGCGAAGCCATAAGCACCTGCTGAACGAACAGCCAATAAGTCGCCCTCTTCAAGAACAAGGTCACGATCTTTACCTAGGAAGTCACCCGTTTCACATATAGGGCCAACTAAATCGTAAGTCACAGCTTCACCCTGACGTGGGCTAACTGGAACAATATCTTGCCAAGCTTGGTAAAGTGCAGGGCGCATCAGGTCGTTCATTGCCGCATCGATAATGGCAAAGTTCTTATACTCTGTTGGCTTAAGGAACTCGACTTTTGTTAATAATACACCAGCGTTAGCCGCAATCGCTCTTCCAGGCTCGAAAATCAGCTCTAGATCAGAATGATTGTCTAGTCGCGCCAACAAGGCTTTCGCGTAGTCAGAAGGCTGTGGTGGTAATTCATCACGATAAACCACCCCCAAACCACCGCCAACATCAAGATGCTTGATGTTGATATCGTTAGCTCGTAGTTGGTCGATCAACGCAAGCAAGCGATCAGTGGCATCGATGAAAGGTTCGATATCCGTTAACTGAGAGCCGATATGGCAATCAATACCATGGATAGACAAGTTATCGAGTGTTTTAGCAAACGCATAAACAGCAGGAGCACGATCGAAGGCGATACCAAACTTGTTATCACGCAGACCCGTAGAGATATAAGGGTGAGTATTGGCATCAACATCAGGGTTGATTCTCAGTGAAATCGGCGCTTTAACTCCAAGTTCACCGGCCACTTTATTCAGTCGCTCCAGTTCTGGCTCAGACTCTACGTTGAAACATTTAATGTTCAACTCAAGCGCTCGCTTCATTTCTGCGGCTGTTTTGCCGACACCAGAGAAAACAACTTTCGCCGGATCGCCACCAGCAGCAACCACACGCTCTAGCTCACCACCAGAAACGATGTCAAAACCAGAACCCAAACGAGCCAAGGTATTCAACACGCCTAGATTCGAGTTAGCTTTAACGGCGTAACACACCAAATGCGGGTGCTCACCTACCGATGAGTCAAACGCGTTCCAGTGACGTTCTAATGTGGCACGAGAATATACATACAGCGGTGTACCATATTGCTCTGCTAGTTGTGAAAGTGCGACGTCCTCAGCCCAAAGCTGGCCATCTTCCTGATAGTTGAAGTAATCCAAAGTTCTTATCCCTTATAAATAACGATTTCTGCGTTTTTCACTTATTGTGATTGTTCAGTCTGTTGAACTTCATCAGGATCATACAAAGGACCCGTTTGACCACAACCAGAAAGTCCAATAACGGACACCATAAACAAAGCGGTAATTAGTTTTTTCATTTTGCACATCGTGATTATTAACTCAATGCCCCCTATAATCGCACCACACTCAGGAAAAGCAATAGGATAGAAAGGATGAACGAGACTGAATTTCATAAGCTGGTCGATATACAGATGCAAAACATCGAAGAAGCGATCGATGAATCAGAGGCAGATATTGATTATGAAGTGACTGGTAACGTAATGACATTGGAGTTTGAAAACCGCAGCCAAATTATCATCAATCGCCAAGAACCAATGCGTGAGATCTGGTTAGCGTCTAAATCTGGCGGCTTTCACTTCAAGCTAGTTGACGACAAGTGGACATGTTCAAAGACGGGCATGGCGTTGTTTGAGATGGTCAAAGAAGAGTGCGAAAAGCACGCAGATGAAGAGATTAATTGGGTCTAATCATTTGTAAGCAAAACTAAAAAGGAGTGAATCAATCACTCCTTTTTTAATATCAATCAGTCTTGGTAAGACTAGATATTGACTATCTTTGAGCTCCGAGAAGCTAAAGTCGCATCGTTACGATATGGCACCACATAAGAGTTACCTTCTTCAGGGTGAACAATTTGGTAGTACTGAGGTAGGTTAAAGTTAATCAACTTAGACGACACCTTCGACTCATCTTTTACTGAAGTGTAGAAAGAATTCACGCTTGCGATCATCTCATCTTTTTCACCGCTGTACTGGTGATACACCTCAACCTGATTCGACTCGTCCAATACATAAATATTGAAACCTTTGTCGGTATCCTCAAAGAAAAATTGAATTAAACCTTCACTCGCAAAACCATCAACCACTTCTGGTAGCTGATACTCTTGCTCTTTATCGAGCATCAGTAAAGGTGAGCCCTTCAGCTTATTCGTCGAGATACTACGATAGAAATCGACCGAGTTTTCCAACATCTGTACCGATACACCACGACGTTCAAAGAACAGACCAAACATTTTGTTTGCCAGGCGAATAGCCTTAAATCGGCGGCGTTTCTCTGGCTCAATCGGTTTTAATCGCAAGTCGATACACTCGGCAAGCAGTTGATACACCATATTACGCATCACACCGCGTAGGTTTTTGCTGTAACAGAACACATCGACCGACTCTG
This sequence comes from Vibrio sp. 10N.237.312.B06, assembly GCF_041464685.1. Taxonomy (NCBI): domain Bacteria; kingdom Pseudomonadati; phylum Pseudomonadota; class Gammaproteobacteria; order Vibrionales; family Vibrionaceae; genus Vibrio; species Vibrio sp. 10N.237.312.B06. The sequence goes on along the minus strand of NZ_JBFSPI010000055.1, from coordinate 7,720 downwards.
GCGGCAACGCATCCTGGTGCATTTTACCCAGTACCGTCTTCAGCGCGTCCAACATCGCGGTTTCGCCTTGGAAATGAAGTGTACGAACTTCATGCCAAGAGTTCCGATAAACCAGATCAACACTACCGACTAAGCTCTTACCTTCTTCACCAAAACTGAAAATATCGGCATTCTTAAGATCCACTTTTAATGCGCGACCACTTAATTCAGACGTCGGGTCATTTTCAAAGTTGATGAACATCGCCAGTTGGCTTATCTCACACGGGCTCGCCAGTGCCTGCATACTCGGACGACGCTTACGCAAAGAGAAGGTATTACGTAGATCGCTCACCATTTGATAAAATTTATCGATATCAATATGAGCATCTCGAACCACAGAGTGCAAACGCGTCGACTCTGTAATTAGGCCATTAAAGAACGACCAAGCAACCAATTTACTCAAGTACTCATGGTGTTCAAGTGAAGGCTGACCGAGAATGCGATGTGCAATCAAAGGCTGTTTGTACAAGTACCAACCTGCTTTATTTGACTGACCCTGACGAACTTCGATAAAGCTCAAATCTGGCTCATGGAGATCCGGGGATATTTGTGGATTCAGTAGCGTCACTTTGCCTGGTAACACCTCAAACGCAGCATAAAGCTTACGTGCCAAGATACTGATATCTTGCGGGCTGATAGCTGAAGTGATGTCGTTGCGACGTGCAAATTGAATCAGATTACGATAGCTCAGCATCAAGGCATCAAGCAGCGCATGGTGTACCACTTTAACCTGCTCAACCTTCCAGTTACGGCGATTGTCGAGCTCAGCAATGGTTTCATGTCCCCAGTTCCAAGATTTAGTCATCTCGGTTAAGGCTTCACGACGCCATGCGACAGAACCAATACCCGCATCTCGTGACAACTTCTCGTGGGTTTTAAGATAGAAGCAGCGTCTCACCAAATCCAATCGAGTATGGTCGTTGATACGTTCTAGGTAGCGAGTGACCTTTTCAAGCATCAGATAGTAGCTATCCATGCCATACAGATCAGGTTCATCTGCGAAGAAACGACGCTTGGTGTCAATACTAAGAAGCTGGGTGTTTGGGTATTCCCATGAATAAGCTTCTAACAGGATCGCCTTCAACACCGATTTATACGGTGAGTCGATACTCTTATAGAGCTGCCATAGGTTTGAACCAAAGTACTCTTCAGCAGGAATACTGTTCAGCTTGCCGAAATCGATCCACTGCGAGCAATCAAGATAACCATCGTTACATAAACCTTGGACATACTCGTCGTAGCACTCCTCCATTTCTGGCGGGATGATTTGCCACAACAAACGCTGGCCAGCCAAACGAACGGCTGAGCGGTAGAACTCATCAAGCAGTAGTAAGTGCTGTGAAGAACCACAGTTATCACCGGTCATCTCTTCAGAATGATTCGAGCGGAAACGCTCTTCATCCATCAAAAAGAAGTTCGCTTCAACCCCTAAGGTTTCAGCCCAATCAGTAATAAGCAGGCATTTATTGGTCAGGCTATCGCGAGATGCGCCATCCATATCTGGAGATACACACACCCAGATATCAAGATCACTTGAGGTACTTTGACCAATAGACGAAGTACTACCCATGGTGTACAAACCCAAGATTGCTGGTTCAGCGGCCTCGGTAAGTTTTCCGCCCAGAGTTAATTCAGTATCAGAGACAAATTGCTTTTGGAATTCATTGAGCGTGAAGCTACGAATTCCAAAAGGAACTTGTTGGTCATAATAACCAGGCATCATCGGGTGATTGAAGTGAAGCAGCGCGGGGATAAGGTTAAAAACTCGCTGGCCCTGCACATTCATCAACGCCAACGCACGATCAATGCGCTGCTGATTTAGATTGTCTAATCGTTGAATCAAAGTTTGAGTGTAAGCCTGCAAGGTAAGTCCTTGGTTTGAGATTAAGTGTACTTCTGTTTAGTTACTGAACGAAAGCAGCAACAAAACGTGATCAATTTAACACTTTTACCCTTATCGGTAAAGCAAAGGACGCCGTCATACTTACGAATCCCTTGATGACTGAAAGTAAAACTCGCGGCGCCGTAGTGTCCTCTTTATTGACTATTTCTAATAATAGCCCATGTTTCAAATGAGATACCAATCACACTATTTTGGTGAACTCATGAAATTCCCTCTGCTATCAAAGTATCGAATGATCAAACAGTAAGAATTTTCGCCTCACAATGGTAGGATTAGCCTATTACAGAACCTATATCGGAAACACCATGACAAATTCAGCACCAATCCGTATCGCGACCAGAAAAAGCCCTCTTGCCCTTTGGCAGGCATACTTTGTAAGGGATGCACTGCAAGCTGCTCACCCTGGTTTAGAGGTTGAGTTGGTAACTATGGTGACCAAAGGTGACATCATCCTAGACACGCCACTTGCTAAAGTAGGCGGTAAAGGGCTATTCGTTAAAGAACTTGAAGTAGCAATGCTAGAAGGTCGTGCTGACCTAGCGGTTCACTCAATGAAAGACGTACCAGTCGACTTCCCTGAAGGTCTAGGTCTAGTAACGATTTGTGAGCGCGAAGATCCTCGTGATGCTTTCGTATCAAATACTTACAACAACATCGATGAGTTACCACAAGGTGCTGTCGTAGGTACCTGCAGCCTGCGTCGTCAATGTCAGTTGCTAGAATACCGCCCAGATCTCATCATCAAAGAACTGCGTGGCAATGTGGGGACTCGTCTAGGTAAACTCGATGATGGTCAATACGATGCTATCGTGCTGGCGGCAGCTGGCCTTAAGCGATTAGAGCTAGAAGAGCGTATCCGTAGCTTTATCGAACCTGAACAGTCTCTACCTGCTGTAGGGCAAGGCGCTGTTGGTATTGAGTGTCGTCTAGATGATGAACGTCTAATCAAGCTTCTTGAGCCACTGAACCACAAAGACACAGCCGATCGTGTGCTATGCGAACGTGCAATGAACCTAACTCTAGAAGGTGGTTGTCAGGTTCCTATCGGTAGCTATTCATTATTAGATGGCGATAATATCTGGCTACGTGCATTAGTAGGCGAACCAGATGGTTCTAAAATGGTTCGTGGTGAGATCTCTGGCCTTCGCAAAGATGCAGAAGCACTTGGCGTTACTCTGGCAAATCAATTGCTGGATGATGGCGCGAGAGAAATCTTAACCAAGCTCTACGCTGATCAAGAATAATCATGACAGTGTTGGTGACTCGTCCCGGTTCAGAGGGACAATCGCTTTGCCAACAACTAGCGGATGAAGGGATTCAAGCAATCCATCATCCGCTTATTCGTATCGTTGATAATCCACACTCATCGGATTTAAGCACCCAGCTTAATAACAGCGATATCATTATTGCAGTCAGTCACCACGCCGTGACCGCTGCCCAAAACATCCTTTCGAAAACTTCATCTATTTGGCCAACTTCGCCGCTTTATCTTGGTGTTGGTCAAAAAACTGCGCACGTTTTAAGCAAAGTCTGTAAACAAAAAGTAAACTATCCTCAAGTGAGTGATAGTGAACATCTTCTTAAACTTACTGAACTTAATGGCGTAGAAAATAAGTCCATTTTGATACTACGTGGTAATGGTGGGCGTGAGCTCATTAGAGATTATCTACTCAATCGAGGTGCACAAGTCTCTTATTGTGAGACCTACCGTAGAGAATATATTCCTATTAGCGACCACAATACCTATCAAACATGGATAAACAAAAAAACGTCCAAAGTTGTCATCACTAGTCAGGAACAATTGGAGTATCTCTGCTCAATTACCCCTGATGAGTATTTGGCTTGGCTTTCAACAAGACATCTATTTGTCCCAAGCCAGCGCATTGTAGAACGAGCACAACAACTCGGCTTCTCAAACGTGACCAATACTCACAGTGCTACGAACCAAATATTACTGGCTGCTCTCCGGCCCTAGCTAGAACAGGAAATAAGCATGACAAGCAAAAAAAATAATGAGCATATTGAACCTGAAAAGAAACAAGACACTCAGCCAGTAGTTGTTGAAAACGAAAAAGCTGACTCTACAGAGACAAAACAGCCTGAACAAAAACTTGATGCCTCTACGTCAAATACTGCTCAAAATGAACAGCCTCAAGCTAAACATAAAGAGCAAATAGAGAAAGCGGAAAAGCAAGGTAAGCGCGGTGTCAAACTAGGCGCTATTGCGATCGCTATTTCTATTATTTTCAGCGGCGGCATCGCGTTTCAAATGCAGAAAAAGAGCGCTGAGTACTCGGCTCAAATCGCTGCTCTTCAAGCACAACTGCAAAATACTCAATCTGCAGTAAATAAAGACCTACAAACCATCAAGCAAGAGACAATCCAAGAAGCATCACATGCGGTGGAGAAAACTCAAGTCGTGCAATCTCAGCAACAGAAGAGCATTCAAAGCCTACAGCTAGCGGTTGCTGATGTTAAAGGTCGCCGTCCAAATGACTGGTTGCTTGCTGAAGCTGATTACCTTGTGAAACTAGCAGGACGTAAACTGTTCCTAGAGCATGATGCCGTTAGTGCAACCAAACTAATGGAAAGCGCCGATCAACGTATCGCCGCACTGAATGACCCAAGCTTGGTCTCTCTTCGTCAATCAATGACCAATGACATTACTAAGCTTCGCACTATTCCTCTTATCGACCGTGATGGCTTAGTTCTACGCATCACAAGCCTACAACAACAAGTCGATACGCTGCCGCTTGCCAATGCGATTCTTCCAGAAGCTGCGGTTGTTGAGAAAAAAGCCGTATCGCAAGATATCAATGATTGGCAGAACAACCTGATGACGTCGATGAAAGATTTTTCAGAAAACTTCATCACATTCCGCAGTCGTGATGGTGAAGTTATTCCTCTACTCTCTCCTGAGCAACACTTTTACCTGCGTGAGAATATCAAGGGCAAACTAGAGACCGCAATTCGCGCTGTCTACAAAGAACAAGGTGATGTCTACAGTGCAGCACTACAAACAGCTAACGAATGGTCGAAGTCGTACCTAAACCAAGACAACAACTCAGTGATTGAGTTTGAGAAGGCAATTAAGCAGCTGAGCGAGCAGAATATTTCTGTGAAATATCCTGTGAAACTTGAGTCTCAAAATGAGTTATCAGACGTGATACGTGAGCGCCTACGTCGTGAAGTAACCGTTATGACCGCGGAGGAAAAATAATGATTCGTTGGATTTTTCTTTTTCTCGTTCTAGGTGCTGGGTTAATTGTTGGTACTCAGTTCTCTGGTCAACAAGGCTACGTTCTGATCTCAATTGCGAATAAGACCATTGAGATGAGCGTGACAACACTGGTTATCTTTGTCATTGCTCTTCTAGCGGCTCTATTCGGCTTAGAGTACCTATTTAAAAAGCTTATGTACGCAAGCTCGACAACTTGGAACTGGTTCAGTGTTCGTAAACTAAAGCGCTCTCGTCGTTATACCAATGAAGGCATCATCAAGCTTCTTGAAGGTGACTGGAAAGGCGCAGAGAAGAAGGTAACTCGTTGGGCTAACCACCACGACATGCCGCTACTTTGTTATTTAGTCGCTTCTCAAGCTGCTCACGAACAAGGCAATACAAGTGAGCGTGATAAGTACATTGAGCTTGCTAGCCAACAAGAGGACTCTCTATTGGCCGTTGAGCTAACGAAAGCAAAACAACAGTTCAGTGAGTCGAACTACGAAGCCGCATTCGATACACTTTCAACATTGAAAGGTTCGTACCCGAATAACACCGCCGTACTTGGCCTGCTAAAAGCCACTTACATGCAGCTTAAGCTGTGGCAGCCACTGTTAAAGCTAACGCCTAAGCTGGCTAAGAACAAGCTTCTTACACCTGATGAACAAGTTGAGCTGGAACAGAAAGCTCAATGTGGTTTGCTTCACGATGTGGCACAGCAGCAAGGTAGCGAAGGTTTAATCAGTCATTGGAATAAGCTTTCAAGAAAGCAAAAACAAAGCTCTCACCTTGTTTCTTGTTTTGTGAAGCAACTGATCGCTCGTAAAGCTGATTCAGAAGCCTTCACAGTGATTAAAGAAAACATTGCGAAGAGTGGTTCAAATGAGCTCTATATGTTGCTTCCTGAGCTAAATCTTGCCGATCACCACCCAGTAGTTGTGATGCTAGAGCGTGCTATCAGTAAAGATGGTGGCAATGCCGAAGCACACAGCGCATTGGCTCAATTCTACCTAAGAGAACAGAAGTGGGCAGAAGCACAAAGTCACTTTGAAAAAGCACTAGCACTTCGCTCAAATGTTTCAGATTACGGATACCTATCTGATGCCCTAGAGAAGCAAAACTTAACGAAAGCAGCTCACGAGGTTTCTCGTAAAGCACTCGCTCTCGTTCAACCAGCGTAATTCAAAACGACTCAAACTAAGCCGATGTCTAGCATCGGCTTTTTTGTATCTGTTATTTGCCCCTAGATAACTTCTACAACACCTATAAACCAAACTCATCGAACCCTACCCGTCCAACGCCACCAAACCTAGTGCACAAAAGTAACTATGAAATAGCGTAATAAAGCCTCCCAAACAAACGGAGAACGACACTAATTGTGTCTATATGTAGTTTTACGATTTTTATATACAAGCTCTTAGAAGAGGCTCGAGAGGTATGACGCCTGTAAGCTGAAGAGTAAAAGGAGCTCACTTTGAGAGAACACATTTAAAGATATTCACCAACAGACCGAAAGCCACGTTAAATCACGCTGAATTAGCAATTAAATGGCCATCAATATTCCAACTATAAAACGCTAAAGCCGGGGTTTCACGCAACTGCTTAATAGGTTCATCTATTAAGCAGTAGAGATATAGCAAGAGTTGCCGAACCAGCAAAACCTTGTGACTAGAGACGAGACATCTTTATCAACCAGTTAAAATTAGTAAGAAGTAAACCTCACTAAGACATTCTCTAAAGGTTAACCATTGAATCGATAGCCACAAATATCAACTAACGTAATCAAGCGCTTCTAGAAAGAGCAGGACTTTTATAATAAGTGTTGGAATATCAGAGCTCGAGCTCAACGGACAACGCTTCTACAAAACTCGAAGTTGAATAATAAGATTCATATGCCGGAAACGACGAAAGCCTAGTCGTCAGACTAGGCTTTCTAATATGTGCCGGAATAGCGTGAAGTGTAGGGTCTCGATGCCTTTACAGCACTCATACAATCTACAAGCAAAACTCTTTTCTTCAAATATAAAAAAGCCCTGCTATTTCTAGCAGGGCTTTTCTAATAAGTGGCGGAGTGGACGGGACTCGAACCCGCGACCCCCGGCGTGACAGGCCGGTATTCTAACCAACTGAACTACCACTCCGCAGTGGAATACTTGTCGTCGCTGACAAGTGTTCAAATTTAAAGCCTGGCGATGTCCTACTCTCACATGGGGAAGCCCCACACTACCATCGGCGCTATTGTGTTTCACTTCTGAGTTCGGCATGGAATCAGGTGGGTCCACAATGCTATGGTCGCCAAGCAAATTTTAAAATTCGGAAAGCTGTTAAATTCTCATCAAACTCATTCAAGGTCTGGTATATCTGAGTCCACAAAACCCCTTGGGTGTTGTATGGTTAAGCCTCACGGGCAATTAGTACAGGTTAGCTCAATGCCTCGCAGCACTTACACACCCTGCCTATCAACGTCGTAGTCTACGACAACCCTTTAGGACGCTTATAGCGTCAGGGAAAACTCATCTCAAGGCTCGCTTCCCGCTTAGATGCTTTCAGCGGTTATC
>NZ_JBFSPI010000054.1:0-36174 GCF_041464685.1 Vibrio sp. 10N.237.312.B06 | reverse complement strand
GGGATTATCTGCTAACTGCAAGATCGTTCAAGTCTTCTTAAACGATCGGCATTAACTCTTCGGAGTGGGCTTTTTTATGTCTGTTATCTGGTGAAAATCTGGTGATGGCTAAATGATGAATATTTGGAATAGGTTACAATCTTGTGTTTCGTTATTGCTCATCTGCCGTGAGTGGTAACTTGTCGCTATACGAGAATTTAAGGCGTTGGGTATATGGAAATCACTCTAGAAATATTGGCTATCTTGTTTGTTGTTGCAACGGCGGCAGGCTTTATTGATGCAATGGCTGGCGGCGGTGGATTGTTGACTCTACCTGCATTGCTAGCGGCCGGAGTGCCACCAACGCAAGCACTGGCAACCAATAAACTTCAAAGCTCATTTGGTAGTTTTTCTGCCAGTTGGTATTTCGTGCGCAACGGCATCATTAGTATTAAAGAGATGCGCCTCGCGATCTTTTGTACTTTTATTGGCTCTGCAATTGGTGCCGAGTTAGTCCAGCACATTGATGCGAGTTTACTGACTAGCGTGATACCGCTGCTGCTTATCGCTATCTCTCTCTATTTCCTGTTAGCACCCCAAACTAGAGCGTCTGAAGGAAAGCAGAAGATCTCTGAGGCGATGTTTGCTTTGTGTATTGGTGGCGGAGTTGGCTTCTACGATGGCTTTTTTGGCCCAGGAACAGGTTCAATTTTCACGGTATGTTTTGTCGCTATCGGTCACTTCTCTTTAGTGGATGCAACGGCACGCACCAAGATACTTAACTTCACATCGAATATAGCCGCATTGATCTTCTTTATTTTAGCTGGCTTGCCAATTTGGGAATTAGGATTAGTGATGGCAGTTGGTGGTTTTATGGGCGCTCAACTTGGCGCTAAAGTAGTGGTAACAAAAGGGCAGAAATGGATTCGCCCTCTTGTGATCGTGATGTCGATGTTAATGGCGTCTAAACTGCTTTGGGAACAGAATCAACAATGGATTCTATCAGTATTTTAACTCGCGGAGATTGATAGCTGTTTGGTCTCACACAGATATGAATCGGTCTAATCAATCCTTGCAATTCGGGAAAGCTAAACAGGTATTGAGGCTTAATGTTGAGTGTTTTTACGATAGAAAGCGGGATCAAAGCCGGCCCCGTTCCTCCTAGCGCTAGCTGGGCTGCTGCGGTATAGGCATCCATCTCCATCAAGGGTTTAATACCAAACTTTTCTAACACTGAGAGCTGATAAGAGTTGGCAGGGTTGGTCATATCGTTGGTAATCAACAATGGAGGAAGCTCCGTTAGCGGCGACTTACTCACTATGTAAAACGGCTCATCAAATAGATGGAAGGTCATCAATCCATGATGCGGCGGCAGTAAGCCAGCACACAACCCCAAGGTCGCCTTACCAGACTGCACTCGCTCGATAATTCTTGGTGTATGGTTAGTGGTGATGGTGATGTATTTATCTTGCTGGATAAATTGGCCCATCATCTCACCTAAATAACCCGCTATCAGAGACTTAGAGCTATCTAAAGTAATGAGAGTGGTATCTTCCAACTCTTGCTGTTCATAAATAAGCCCTCTAAGTTCATTGAATGTAGGGCCTATGCTCTCGATTAATACAATCGCATCCGGCGTCAGTTTTATCTGTCGGCCACTCGGCTCGATGAGCTTTTTACCTAGCTTCTTTTCTAAATTCGCAATCCGTTTGCTGACCGCTGATTGGCTGATATAAAGCAAACTGCCTGTGCGGCTCATGGTTTTTGCTTTACTCAGCACCAATAGAGTTTCGATTCCTTCGAGTAACATTGAGTGATATTCATGAAAGTTGGGAATGATTGTTTCAACTTACCTCAAACAACATTCATTCTCTAGATTTGAAACTAAAGGTTTGAACTCAGTTAGGTATTTTAAATTGTGAACGCAAAGTGTCACGAGAGCATTCGAATGGATTGCAGAGCGAGCTGGATTAAAAAAGACTCCTTTGCGGAGCCTTTCACTTTGTAACGATAGCTTATTTGATAGCAAAGGTTGGCAGTGATAAGTGCCAACGAATAGCGCCAAGCCTAATCAATAGTGTCGTGAACACGCCGGCCAAAAAGGCGGTTTCTGAGTCGTGTCCCATGTTGAGCGCCATGGTATGGAAAGTACCACCAATGATACAAGCGGTCGCATAGACTTCACTTCTTAGAATCATTGGCACTTCGCGTGCAAGCACGTCACGGATAATACCGCCACCACAGCCTGTGATAACACCCATGATAATGGCCACTAATGCCGAGTCTTGATAAATCAGTGCTTTTTCTACACCAATACCAACAAACACCGCTAAGCCGATCGCATCACATACCGGCAATATCCACCAAGCCAGACGCTTTGGACGTCTTACTATAATCATGGTCAGCAAACAGGTGGTGATGATAACCCAAAGGTAGGTGGTATCGGTGATCCAAAACACGGGAGTTGCTCCTAGTGCCATGTCACGAATAGTACCGCCGCCAATCGCGGTTACACTGCCTAGAACGGCTACGCCAAAGGGATCCATCTTAAGACGGCCAGCGACAAATACGCCTGAGACGGCAAAGATGGCGGTGCCAAATAAATCGATAATATAAAGCAGCATGGAGTCCATGATACTGGTGCTCTTATAGTTAAAATTGTAGGGACAGGTCGGTGGCGAATTGTACGAAAAAACGCTGCAAATAGTTAGTGATTTTGCCTAGCTCTATCGAAGAAATCGCACACTTGTTGGATTGCTTTCAAAGTTCTTGTTGTCGGGCGATTAATCCAGTCAGAATTAAGTGACCAAATCTGATTTTGAGCAACTGCCGGGATCTCATCTTCCCAAGTTTGCCACATGGTTCCATTCTCAATTGCGTGCTGAGAAGTGAAGATCACTTGCGGCTTCCTTAACACAACTTGTTCAATGCCAACTTGCGGGTAAGGGGAAGCACTGTCTTCGAAAATATTGTGGCCACCACAAAACTCAAACACCTCACTTGGCCAGTGTCCTTGAGCAACAGTGATGATCGGCTTCTCACTGAGTTGGTAGAAGTAGTTTACTGGCTCGGCATCTTTGTATTTTAGTCTCAACGCGTTGAGCTGCTCTCTGTATTGTTGAGCGTTATTTTCGCCAATACTTGGATCGCTTGCGAATTGGCTAAGTTGCTCAATATTGGTCGCGATGTTATCTAGGCTCTTGGTTTTTGAGTAATAAATATTAAAACCAAATTGCTCCAGTTTCGCGAGTTCTCTGGGCGGGTTTCCAGCTGGCCATGCGAGAATGAGATCCGGTTGCAGGGCGATGATCTTCTCAACCTTGATGCCTTGGTAATTCGCCACTTTCTCTAGCTTGTCAGCTTGTAGTGGATAATCACTTCGCTCACTCACCGCAACAAGCTTATCACCTAAACCAGCGCTGTATGCGAGTTCAGTGGCATGAGGAGCAAGGCTAACCACACGTTGAGCAGGTTGAACTTTTTCTGAAATCAGTAGTGCTTCTTCTGCAAATGATAAAGGCAGCCATAAGCTGGAAGACAAAATAGTAAGGCTTGTAACAAGTGCTGATGGTTTCACTCTAAATCCCTTGGTGAACAAATAGTAAGATTAGGCTTTGTAAAAATATCCAGATAGCGATGCGACCAAACAGCAGTTTTTGAACTTGAGACAAGTGCAGGGCTGAAGGGGCGATTCTGCCGCCTAATTTTGCTCGAATAGCTTTGGTGTTGTCGTAAATCGCAGGGCCGCCCAGTGACAGCTCAAGCTTGTTGCCGACAGCAGTAATCAACCATGCTGGGCCGGGCAATGGCCAAGATCGACTCTGAACGAGCATCATCTTGAATGTGTGAGACGCTTTATCACCACATACAATCATTAAGGCAAACAATCGCATCGGTATAAATTCTAAGATAGCGACGATCTTGATTGCCGTTGATCCAAATGGAGAGAACTGCTTACGGCTTGGTGACCACGCTCGCGCTAATTCGACAATCAGGCGATACATTAAAGCTGCAATTCCACCACCAATGGCGTACCAGAATAAAACACAAACCACATTACGAGCGTAACCCATGATGATAGTTTCAGCAGCGGCTTTGCCAAGCCCAAGTGATGACAGTGATTCAGTTTGACGATTAACAATCGGCGCCAATAACTGACGAGCCGTGGCTTTATCTTCTCGGCCAAGAGCTTTGATCAACTGATTAGCCAGCTTTTCATTGTTACGCCAATCAATAGCGAGTAACAACAGCGCTAATTCAAACAGTTGTGATTGCCAAACCAGTGGCTGCAGTGCCAATAGAATAACCAGAGCCGGTAAAACCATTAACCCCCAAGCTAAAGTGCCTGAGATTAAGCTTTGGGAATAATTTTGATTGTTATTAACCTTGGTTGCTAAAAGTTCAGCAAACTTATGCCATAAGGTCGTGGGATGTGCGGCATGGGGGATAGGTAAAATTAAATGAAAAAGCAGTGCTCCCCACATTACAAGGAGCACGCCATTTGCAAATACCTGATCAAACAGTGTTTGCATGTCTAGTCGCTTACTTTAGTAGGGCAACCATCTTGATAACCATCTCAGAAGAGCTTTGCGCTGCAAGTGGCAGGAACTCTTCGAAGCTCATTGGTGATTCTTTGTCTGCAACGTCAGAGATTGCACGAACAACCACGAATGGTACTTGGAATTGGTGACAAGCTTGAGCGATAGCCGATGCTTCCATCTCTACAGCAACTACTGATGGGAAGTGCTTGCGGATGAACGCTTGGCGTTCTGCTGTGCAAACAAATGCGTCGCCAGTACAGATAAGGCCGCGAACGGCGTGCTTATCTTCCATTTGTGCTAGAGCTTGTTCAGCAACAGCCATCAGTTTGTCGTCAGCTTTGAACGCTGCTGGTTGACCTGCCATTTGACCAATTTCGTAACCGAAAGCTGTTACGTCTGCATCGTGGTGACGAACTTCAGTAGAGATAACCACATCGCCAAGGTTTAGCGTTGAATCAAAACCGCCAGCAGAGCCAGTATTTAATACTACATCTGGTTGGTATTCGCTTAGCAGGATTGAAGTACCAACAGCCGCTGCTACTTTACCAATGCCTGATTGAAGCAAAACAACCTCAACACCATTTAGCTGACCAGAGAAAAAGGTACAACCGCCTTTATTAACTTCAGTAATGTCTGAAATTGCTGCTTTTAGGATCGCAACTTCTTGCTCCATTGCGCCAATGATGCCGATTTTCATGTGTAGTCTCTTAATAAAAATTATTTAAACAGTAGAGCGAAATTGTAGCATGGAAGAGAAGTGTCGAGCGACTGCCCAGAAGCACTTCTCATCCGAATACAGACGATTTATCAGTGTATTCTTTTATCTATTTGATTAAGCCTTCGCTTTTCAAGCTAGCACGAAGTTGATCCGCTCGTTTTCGGTTGACGCCAAAGTCAGAATGGCCAGTGCGAGACTCTGAACGCACGATCAGTTTGCCATCAGTGATCTTAAGCTCTAAGTCATCGACAAAGCGCATGATGCGAGAGGTACATTCAACACGCAGGTAATCTTCTGTTTTGCTCTCGGTTTTCGAACCTGGTAAGGTCAGCGCAACCTGCTCAATCGCATCTAAGTTTGCTGAATCTGATAACTCAAACGCGGCCAATGCATGCTGCTCACGGTCATCTTGAGTTGATACGCAGTTTGGTTTGTCTCCACAAGGTGATGAAGTTCTGTCTTTCATGTCCGTGATTCCTTGGCTGCAAGCGGTTAAAGTCAAAAGAGATAGAGAAAGGAGAGCGGCTTTTTTCATCGTGATTCCTATGATGTTGTTTTTGTAGTTCTCGCTATTGGTTCTTTTGCGATTGTTCTACTTATTTATCGTTGTGCTTGTTATCAAACGTATCGAATTGAAAAAAGGATCCATCATTGGATCCTTTTTTATAGTAACGAATTGAGTAATAAAGAAAACCCTATATCAATCACACTTCTAGGTAGTCCAAGATCCCTTCTGCGGCTTTACGGCCTTCATCGATAGCGGTTACCACTAAGTCAGATCCTCGAACAGCATCGCCACCGGCAAATATCTTGCTGTTGGTGGTTTGGTATTGAAACTCTTGTTTGCCGGGAGCTTTGATGCGCCCCCATTGGTCGAGCTCTACACCAAATGGTTCTAGCCATTCCATTGTATGAGGTTGGAAACCAAATGCCATGATCACGGCATCAGCTTCAAGAACATGCTCACTGCCTTCAACCGGTTCAGGACGACGGCGGCCTGCCTCATCTGGTTCACCCAAGGCTGTTTTCACCACTTTAACGCCAGTCACATGACCGGATGAATCGGTTTCCAGTGCTAATGGTTGAAGGTTGAACATGAACTTCACGCCTTCCTCTTTCGCATTTTTCACCTCACGGCGAGAGCCTGGCATGTTGGCCTCATCACGACGATAAGCGCAGACGACGTTAGCAGCATGCTGGCGAATAGACGTTCGGACACAGTCCATCGCGGTATCACCACCACCAAGCACAACCACTTTTTTGCCCTTCATGTCGATAAACGGCGTTGGGTTATCCAGTTCCATGACCTTATAAGTATTGGAAACAAGGAAGGGTAGGGCATCATAAACCCCCGGTGCTTCTTCGTTGTCTAACCCAGCACGCATATTTTTATAGGTGCCGACACCTAAGAAAACGGCATCATAATCATCGACCAATTGTTGCAGCTGAACGTCTTTACCGACTTCGGTATTCATTTTAAATTCAACGCCCATTCCACTAAAGATACGGCGACGATTTTCCATGATGCCTTTCTCAAGTTTGAACGATGGGATACCAAACGTCAGTAGACCGCCGATCTCCGGATAGCGGTCAAACACAACAGCTTTTACGCCATTACGGACTAGGATATCAGCCGCCGCTAGACCTGCGGGCCCTGCGCCGATGATAGCGACCTTTTTGTCGGTCCATTCAACGTGAGACATGTCTGGCTTCCAGCCCATCTCAAACGCTTTGTCATTGATGTATTTTTCAATGTTGCCGATGGTTACTGCGCCGAAATCGTCGTTGAGGGTACAAGAACCTTCACATAGTCGATCCTGAGGGCAAACTCGCCCACACACCTCCGGTAAGCTGTTGGTTTGGTGGGACAGTTCAGCCGCTTCGATAATGCGTCCTTCATTGGCAAGCTTGAGCCACTGAGGGATGTAGTTATGAACTGGACATTTCCATTCACAGTAAGGATTACCACAGTCTAAACAACGGTCTGCTTGCGCTTTGGCTTGTTGCTTAGTGAAAGGTTCGTAGATCTCTACAAACTCAATCTTACGTATCTTGATTGGCTTCTTCGCTGGGTCTACGCGATTCACATCAATAAATTGGTATACATTCTGGCTCATTATTGGCTCCTTCCAATTATTGCGCTTGAACACGAAGTTCAGCTGAGCTGCGGCTTTGGTGGCCGAGCAAGGTGTTAAGATCTGCCGTCTTTGGTTTCACTAGGTAGAACTTCGGAATCCATTCATCAAAGTTCGCCAGAATAGCTTCAGCGTGCACTGAGCCAGTCTCTTCTAAGTGCTCTGCAATTAAGCCGCGTAGATGTTCTTGGTGGATAAATAGATCAGACAGAGAAAGTGCCTCGACCGACTCGTTGTTCACTCGGCCTTGGAAGTCTTCATTCTTATCCATCACATAAGCAAAACCACCTGTCATACCCGCGCCGAAGTTCACTCCAGTTGCGCCAAGAATCGCTACAATACCGCCTGTCATGTATTCACAAGCGTTGTCGCCTGCGCCTTCAATCACGGCAACAGTACCTGAGTTACGCACGCCAAATCGCTCGCCCGCAGTACCCGCAGCGAACAGCTTGCCTCCGGTCGCACCATACAAGCAGGTATTGCCGATGATGGTCGCTTCATTACAAGTAAACGCTGTGCCTTGGTGAGGTTTGATCACCACTTTGCCGCCAGCCATGCCTTTGCCGACATAGTCATTGGCATCGCCTGTCAGATATAGCTCTACGCCTCCGGCGTTCCAAACCGCAAAGGATTGGCCTGCGGTGCCATCGAGATATAACTTAATGGGTGAACCCGCCATGCCTTGGTTACCGTAGCGTTTGGCAATTTCGCCAGAGATACGAGCACCAATAGAGCGATCGGTGTTGATCACGTTGTAGTAAAGGCTGGTGGATTGACGTTTCTCAATCGCATCAATTGCATCATCAAGGATCTGTTGGTTGAGCTGAGCTTTATCAAATGGAGCGTTTGGCTCTGTCCAAAACAGTGGGTGACCTTCTGGAGATACTGGAGCTTCGAGTATTGAAGAGAGATCAAGTTTGCTCTGTTTCGCAGTGAGGCCTTGAACAGCCTCAAGCAAATCAGTACGACCAATCAGATCAGTAAGTTTTTCTACGCCAAGTTCTGCAAGGTACTGGCGAACTTCATCAGCTAGGCCTGTAAAGTAGTTCACCACCATGTCTGGTAGGCCTTTGAAGTATTCGCGGCGTAGGGTTTCATCTTGAGTCGCAACACCCGTCGCACAGTTGTTTAGGTGACAAATTCTTAAAAACTTACAACCCATTGCGACCATTGGTGCGGTACCAAAACCAAAGCTTTCAGCGCCTAGAATCGCGCCTTTAATGACGTCGAGGCCAGTTTTCAGACCACCATCGACTTGCAGGCGGATCTTATGACGAAGCCCGTTGGCGACGAGTGCTTGTTGAGTTTCGGCTAAGCCAAGCTCCCAAGGACAACCTGCGTATTTCACTGAAGTCAGCGGGCTTGCCGCGGTACCACCGTCGTAACCGGAGATCGTAATCAAGTCGGCATAAGCTTTCGCTACACCTGTGGCAATGGTGCCTACACCCGGTTCAGATACTAACTTCACTGAAACCAAGGCTTTAGGGTTAACTTGCTTAAGGTCGAAAATCAGCTGCGCCAGATCTTCGATAGAATAAATATCGTGATGTGGAGGAGGAGAAATCAGAGTCACGCCTTGAACTGAGTATCTCAGCTTAGCGATTTCTGCCGTGACTTTATGACCCGGTAGTTGACCGCCTTCTCCTGGCTTCGCACCTTGTGCGACTTTGATTTGTAGAACGTCCGCATTGGTTAAGTAATGTGGCGTCACACCAAAACGACCAGAAGCTATCTGTTTGATGCGCGAGTTGCGATCAGTCCCGAAGCGTCGTGGATCTTCACCGCCTTCACCAGAGTTAGAGTAGCCACCTAAGCGGTTCATCGCCATGGCCAGCGCTTCATGAGCTTCTGGGCTTAAGGCACCAATCGACATGGCTGCCGAGTCGAAGCGCTTAAAGAGATCGCTACTTGGCTCGACTTGTTCTAGAGGTAGAGGTTGATCGGCTTTTTTGAGGCTCATTAAGTCGCGCAGCATAGCAGCAGGACGAGCATTAACTTGCTTCGCAAAAGATTGATAATCCGATGTTTCGCCTGTCTTTACGGCGGTTTGCAAGGTACTGACTACGTCTGGGTTGTAGGCGTGGTATTCGCCGCCATGTACGTATTTGAGCAAGCCACCATGTTCCAGTGGTTTACGTTTAGTCCATGCTTTACGAGATAGATTATAGATATCTTGTTGGAAGTCGCTAAAGCTAGCACCTTGGATACGAGTCGTTACACCACGGAAACACAAATCAACGATATCGGTATGCAAACCGACCGCCTCAAATAACTGCGAGCAGCGATACGAAGCAATTGTCGAGATACCCATCTTCGACATGATCTTATACAGGCCTTTGTTGATGCCGTTTTGGTAATTTTGTAATGCAGTGCGATAGTCTTTATCTAATGAACCATCGTCCAACATTTTGCCCAGAGCTTCATAAGCGAGATACGGGTAAACCGCGGTGGCGCCGAAGCCTAGCAGTACGGCAAATTGGTGTGGGTCACGTGCGGTTGCTGTTTCAACCACGATGTTAGCATCACAACGTAGGTTGGTGTCTGCGAGTCGAGTTTGTACTGCACCGACAGCCATCGCTGCTGGAACGGGTAGCTTACCTTTCTCTAAACCTTTGTCTGAAAGCACAACCAAAACGGCGCCGTCACGTACATCTTGAACCGCACGATCACACAAGTCGTTGATGGCTTGTTCGAGATCTTTTTCTGCTGGGTCATAGTGCATGCTAAGAATCGTATGGCCATAATGCTTTTGATTTAATTGCAGAAGTTGCTGCATATCAGAATAAAGCAGAACGGGTGAATCAAATGTCACACGGTAAGCATGCCCATCGGTTTCACAGAACACATTCATCTCTTGGCCGATACTGGTTGCCAGAGACATAACGTGTTTTTCACGCAAAGGGTCAATTGGTGGGTTGGTGACTTGAGCAAACTTCTGACGGAAATAGTCGGTGATTAGGCGCTCTTTAGAAGACAGCACTGCCATTGGCGTATCGTCGCCCATAGAACCGACCGCTTCTTGTCCCATATCACCAAGTACACGCAGTACTTGGTCTGACTCTTCGTTGCTCATTGCAAACTGTTTTTGATAGGTTTTTAGGGTGTCATCATCAAAATTACGCTTACCGACTTGGTCATCTGCTAGTGCGGGAAACGGTGTTAATTTGTGAACGTTCTTATCCATCCACTCTTTATATGGGTGACGGCCTTTCAGATCATTGTCGATCTCGTTCGACTGCCATAGCTTACCGCGACGCGTATCAATAACGAGTAATTCACCAGGGCCAACACGTCCTTTCTCTGCCACTTCGTCTGGCGCATAATTCCAGATACCGACTTCGGATGCCAAGGTGATTAGGTTGTCTTTTGTGATCACATAGCGAGCAGGGCGTAATCCGTTTCTGTCGAGGTTACATGCAGCATAACGGCCGTCAGACAGTACGATACCCGCAGGGCCATCCCACGGTTCCATGTGCTTGGAGTTGAAATCGTAAAAGGCACGAAGCTCTGGATCCATGTCTGGGTGGTTTTGCCAAGCGGGCGGTACAAGCATACGCATCGCTCGGAACACATCCATACCACCGGCAAGGAATAGGTCGAGCATGTTGTCTAAGCTTGAGGAGTCTGATCCTGTCTCATTCACAAAAGGTGCGGCCGTTTGTAAATCGGGCAGCAGCGGTGAAGAGAATTTATAGGCGCGAGCTTTAGCCCATTGACGGTTGCCTTCAATGGTATTGATCTCACCATTGTGCGCCAAATAGCGGAATGGTTGAGCCAGTGGCCAACGCGGCTGAGTATTAGTTGAGAAACGCTGGTGGAACAGACATATTGCAGATTCCATACGTAAGTCTGCAAGATCGAGGTAAAATCGCGGAAGATCGGCCGGCATACACAGACCTTTGTAAACCATGACTTGTGTCGAAAGGCTACAAATATAGAAATCTTTGTCTTCGGTGATCTGTTTTTCAATTCTGCGACGAGCGATATAAAGGCGTCGTTCAATATCGCGTTCACGCCAACCCGCGGGTGCCGAGATAAACACTTGCTGAATATTGGGAACCGAATCTTTGGCAATCGGACCTAATACGTCGGTGTTGGTCGGTACTACTCGCCAACCTGTAACCGTTAAGGTCTCTTGAGCGAGCTCTTTATTGACGATGTCTTGCGCGGTTTGCGCTTTGATTGGATCTTGGCTGAAGAAAATCATGCCGACAGCGTATTGCTTGCCGAGCTTGAAGTTATTCTCTTCTGCAATAATTCTGAGATAAGAGTCTGGCTTTTGTAGTAATAAGCCACAGCCATCTCCTGTTTTACCATCCGCAGCAATACCACCACGGTGTGTCATGCGATCGAGGGCTGAAATAGCAGTTCGTACCAACTTATGACTCGGTTGGCCTTCCATTTGCGCTATTAAACCAAATCCACAGTTGTCTTTTTCAAGACTAGGATCATATAGAGCCATTGCAATTCTCCCTTTTGCTTCTCTGTCATCCAGACAGTAAATGACTAACTATTCATATACTTGTTATTTTTTATAAGCTTATAGTTTGTCTTTAGCTAGTTAAAACGTTATTGGTTGTGTTAACAAAACCGATTGGTTTTATTTTCATCAGCTTTACAACGTATAGCTAATTGTGTTTAAGGTCAAGTTCATGGTTAATTATCATGTGTAAACGCGATTAGCCACGTAATAATCTAAAATAGTCGATGAAGATCAATGAGATATAAAAGCTAGATGTTAACGGGATTTAACATGCACTGCTGGAGTGATTGAGAAAGAGTGGAAGGCCAGATAGAAAAAAGGCTAGCATCGAGTGCTAGCCAAATATAAAAGTTAGGAAGGGTGTTGCTTTTTCCCTAGGCTAACGTCAACGACATTAGCCCGAGAAATATTATGCGGAAAGCATGAGTGAATCAGCTTTCGCTTCTAAGTTTGAGTTACCCATTAAGAAGTCATCAATGGCAATTGCACATTCACGACCTTCATTAATACAACGTACAACCAGAGACTGGCCAGTACGCATATCACCAGCAGCGAAAACGCCTTTTTGGTTGGTCGCATAACCTTCAGAGGCCACGTTGCCGCGTTCATCCAGTTTAATGTCTAGCTGAGCCAGTACACCTGTTGGTTCTGGGTGTAAGAAGCCCATCGCTAGAAATGCCATATCACAAGGGATAACACGTTCAGAGTTTGCTACTTCATCAAAACCTGGACGTTCACCTGGTTTCGCATCTTGCCAAACGATGTCAGCAATGCGAAGTCCGGTTACATTACCGTTATCGTCAGAGATGAACTCTTTAGTCAGGATGTTCCAATGACGTTCACAACCTTCTTCGTGAGAAGTGGTGGTCTTCATGATCATTGGGTATTGAGGCCAAGGCATATTAGCAGGGCGCTTCTCTGGTGGGATCGGCATGATCTCAACCTGAGTAATGCTTGCTGCTTTATGACGGTTTGATGTACCCACACAGTCAGAACCCGTATCACCACCACCGATAACCACAATGTGCTTATCTTTAGCGTGAAGCTCTTCTGTTTTTAGGTCTAAGTCGTTGGCACGGCGGTTGTTTTGACCAAGGAATTCCATGGCAAAGTGAACGCCTTTCAGCTCACGACCTGGGATTGGCAAGTCACGTGGAACCGTAGAACCACCTGTTAGCAATACCACATCAAACTCTTGGCGTAGCTGTTGAGCATTAACATCAACACCGATGTGTTGGTTCACTTTAAACTCAACGCCAGCTTCAGCCATTAGGTTGATCTTACGATCAATCACATCCATACCCAGTTTGAAATCTGGGATACCGAAACGCAGTAGGCCACCGACTTTCTCGTCACGTTCAAATACCGTCACAGAGTGACCGGCACTGTTTAGTTGCTCAGCTGCGGCTAAGCCTGCAGGACCTGAACCGATAACCGCAACTGTTTTCCCCGTACGTGAACGAGGTATTTTAGGTTTTGCGTACCCTTCACGGTACGCAGTTTCTACAATTGTTTTCTCGATATTACAGATAGTGATTGGGTCTTGGTTGATACCAAGAACACAAGCGCTTTCACAAGGAGCAGGGCACACACGACCTGTAAATTCAGGGAAGTTATTGGTAGAGCTTAGAATGTTCCAAGCTTCTTCCCAGCTGTCACGGTAAACCGCATCATTGAATTCTGGGATGATGTTACCAATCGGACAACCGCTGTGACAGAAAGGTACGCCACAGTCCATACAACGAGAGGCTTGAGTATTGATCTTTTCACCAAACTCTTCGTTAAGTACGAACTCTTTGTTGTCTTCAATTCGAACTGACGGATCGAGCTTTTTTGGAAGCTCACGACCGTGTTCTAAAAATCCAGTAGGCTTACCCATTATACTGCCTCCACTTCTTCCGTTTGTGCCTGTTGTGCTTCAGCTTTACGCTTCTCAAGAACTGCTTTGTAGTCGCGTGGCATTACTTTAACTAGTGATGCGACACTTACTTCAAAGTTGTCTAGGAAAGACTGAGCAACTTCACTTCCTGTGAATTCAACATGCTTCGTTAGCATATCTAGTAGAAGATCTTTATCTTCTTGTTCAATTGGATCTAGGTCTACCAGTTCTGCGTTGAGCTTGGTTTCGAAGTCGCCTGCTTTATCCCAAACATAAGCGACACCGCCACTCATACCTGCAGCAAAGTTACGACCCGTTGAGCCAAGGATAATTGCCGCGCCACCTGTCATGTATTCACAACCGTGGTCACCAACACCTTCAACTACAACCTTCGCACCTGAGTTACGAACACAGAAACGTTCGCCAGCCATACCGCGAATGAAAGATTCACCTGAGGTTGCACCGTAGAAACATACGTTACCCACCACGATATTATCTTCCGCAACGATAGAAGATTTCGCATCTGGGTACAGTACCAACGTACCGCCAGACAGACCTTTACCCCAGTAATCGTTCGCGTCGCCTTCTACTTCGAATTTTACGCCTTTCGCAAGGAACGCTCCGAAAGATTGGCCAGCACTACCGTAGAACTTAACGTTCATTGGTTGTGGTAAACCTTGGTCTTTGTAAACTTTCGAGATTTCGTTCGACAGCATCGTGCCTGCTGAACGGTCCGTGTTGATGATAGGGAACTGAGCGGTAACCGCTTCACCTTTCTCAAGCGCTGGGATTGCAGCCTGAATCAACTTACGGTCTAGAACGTCTTCAAGATTATGATTCTGTGTTGTCTGGTTGTAGATACCATCTTCTGCACGAGCCTGCTCAATATGCAGTACTGGTGTTAGATCTAGGTTCTTGTACTTCCAGTGACCGATGTCATCACGAACTTTAAGTTTGTGCGATTGACCAACCATCTCATCAATAGAGCGGAAGCCAAGTTCAGCCATTACTTCACGCAGACCTTCTGCCATGTATTGGAAGAACGTTACTACGTCTTCTACGCGGCCGTCGAAACGCTCACGCAGGGTCTTGTTTTGTGTTGCGATACCAACAGGACATGTATTCTTGTGACACTTACGCATCATGATACAGCCTTCAACAACAAGTGCTGCTGTTGCTACGCCCCATTCTTCAGCGCCAAGCAGTGTTGCAACTGCAAGGTCACGAGGTGTTTTCATCTGACCATCAGACTGAACAACGATACGGTTACGTAGGCCGTTTTTCAGTAGTGTTTGGTGCGTTTCCGCTAGCCCCAGTTCCCAAGGCAGACCTGTGTGACGGATAGAAGACATAGGAGATGCACCCGTACCACCATCAAAACCTGCGATAAGTACTACGTCAGCTTTCGCTTTTGCTACACCTGATGCAATCGTACCTACACCTGCTTCCGAAACTAGCTTCACGTTTACACGGCCGTTACGGTTCGCGTTTTTCAGATCGTAGATCAGCTGAGCCAAATCTTCGATTGAGTAGATATCGTGGTGTGGCGGTGGAGAAATAAGACCTACGCCCGGAGTCGAGTGACGTGTTGCACCGATCCAATCATCAACCTTATCACCAGGTAGTTGACCACCTTCGCCAGGTTTCGCACCTTGAGCCATCTTGATTTGCAGCTCATCAGCGTTAGATAGGTAGTAAGACGTTACACCAAAGCGACCAGAAGCCACCTGTTTGATTGCTGAACGCTCCCAGTCACCGTTTTCTTTACGTTCGAAACGAGCTGGATCTTCACCACCTTCACCTGAGTTTGACTTCGCGCCAATGCGGTTCATTGCAACAGCCAGTGTTGAGTGAGCCTCATGTGAGATTGAACCAAAGCTCATTGCGCCGGTTGCGAAACGCTTAAGGATGTTCTCGATGGGTTCTACTTCCGCTAGAGGAATAGAGCCTGCAGGGTTCTTGATGAAATCCAGTTGACTACGTAGCGTTGCTGCGTTGTCGCCTTGGTCATCGACTGCTTTTGCGTACTTCTTGAATTGACCGTAATCTTTGTTACGCGTCGACTCTTGAAGTAGAGAAATGGTTTCAGGGTTGAATAGGTGCTTCTCACCACGTTGTTTCCACTGGTAAACACCGCCAACATCAAGGATCTGAGCTGGGATTTCACGAGCTGGGTAACCAACACGGTGACGAACTAGCACTTCTCGTGCGATATCATCGATCGTTAGACCTTGGATACGAGAAACAGTACCAGTGAAGTATTTTTCAACCACTGACTTGCTTACACCAAGTGCTTCAAAGATTTGTGCACCGTGGTAAGACTGTAGCGTAGAGATCCCCATCTTAGAGAAGATCTTCAGTAGACCGCCGTTGACACCTTTACGGTAGTTATCGAATAACTCACGCGGGTGTGCGTTTGGATCTAGCTTCTTCGTACGTTGCAGTTCAACAATCGTTTCAATAACTAGGTATGGGTTAACTGCGTTCGCACCGTAGCCGATAAGCGTTGCAAAGTGGTGTGTCTCACGAGCATCGCCCGTTTCAACAACAATGTCACACTTAGCTCTTAGACCTTTACGGATAAGATGGTGGTGAACCGCGCCAACTGCCAGCATTGCTGGAATAGCGGCGTGGGTAGAGTTAACCGCACGGTCTGTCAGTAGGATGATAGAGTAGCCATCAATCACAGCGTCTTCTGCGTATTGGCAGATACGCTTAAGTGCGCGCTCTAACTTACCGTTGTCTCCGTTTGCTTGGAATACGATATCCAGCGTCTTCGCTTGAAGGTGCTCGTTATCGATTGCACGTAGCTTCTCTAACTCAGAGTTAGACAGAACTGGAGATTCAAGTTCTACTTTTTGACAGTGTTCAGGCGTTTCAGCAAGTAGGTTCTGATCCTTACCTAGGTAAGTGTTCAGAGACATAACCATACGCTCACGAATCGGATCGATTGGCGGGTTTGTTACTTGTGCAAATAATTGCTTGAAGTAGTTTGAAAGGTGCTGCGATTGATGAGAAAGAATCGCTAGCGGCCAGTCAGCGCCCATTGCAGAAAGTGGCTCGTAGCCTGTTTTCGCAAGAGGTAGTATGATTTCGTTTACTTCTTCAGAGCTCACACCAAACGATTGTTGTTTATGAAGCAATTTTTCTGGAGAAGGTTGGTTAAATTCGTTGTTCGCATCCGGTAGCTTTTTCAAGCTCAGAAGGTTCTCTTCAACCCATTTTTCGTAGGGTTGTGCTTTAGCAATACCGTCTTTCACTTCTTCGTCAGAAATGATGCGGCCTTGCTCAAGGTCAGCAACGAAGATACGACCAGGCTGTAGACGACCACGGTATTCAACGTTTTCTGGTGCGATTTCAACTACGCCAGATTCAGACGCCATTACTAGGAAGTCGTCTTTTGTCACTGTGTAGCGAGAAGGGCGCAGACCATTACGGTCAAGCGTTGCACCGACTTGAACACCATCGGTGAAACATACTGATGCCGGGCCATCCCATGGTTCCATTACGTTCGCGTGGTACTGGTAGAACGCACGACGAGTTGGATCCATGTTTTTGTTTTCTTGCCATGCTTCAGGGATCATCATCATTAATGCGTGTGGCAGAGTACGACCTGAAAGAACAAGTAGCTCAAGTGCCATATCGAAGTTTGATGAATCCGAGCTGCCTTCCTGACAGATAGGAAGCAGCATGTCGATTTCAGCTTGTGTAAACAGATCCGACTCTAGGATTGCTTCACGTGCTTTCATCCAGTTTAGATTGCCGCGAACCGTATTGATTTCGCCATTATGCGCGATGTAACGGAAAGGCTGAGCCAGACGCCAACGAGGGAATGTATTGGTAGAGAAGCGAGAGTGTACCAGTGCTAGAGCTGTCACCATGGTTGGGTTTTGCAGGTCTAGGAAGTACTGAGGAACTTGTTCTGTTGTTAGCTGACCTTTGTACACCAATGTCTTGTAAGACATAGAGTTGATGTAGAAGTCGTCACCGATGTTTGACACGCTTTCTAGGCATACACGAACAGTGTAGTTACGTAGAACATACAGTTTACGCTCAAGCTCTTCTGGTGTGATACCAGGGCCGCCAGAAATAAATACGTGTTCAAATTGAGGTTCAGTGCTTAGTGGGTCAGCACCAATCATTGAATTGTCAGTTGGAAGTTCACGGTAACCGATAACTTCTAACTCAAGGCGCTGTGCATTGCGTTCTAGAATGTCACGACACTGTGCACGTTTGTATTCATCCTTAGGGAAAAGTACAACACCAACACCATATTTTTCAAAAGATGGCAGTTTAATTCCAAGCTTTACGGCTTCTTCTAGTAAGAATTCGTGTGGCTTCTGTAGCAGGATACCTGCACCATCACCAGAACACGGATCACAGCCTTGGCCGCCACGGTGTTCCATACGTGCAAGCATATCGAGTGCTTGAGTTACTACATCATGAGATTTGCGATTCTTAAGATGAGCAACAAAACCGATACCACAAGCGTCATGCTCCAATTCAGGAGTATACAGACCCTGTGAGTTCTGCTCTTGATCTACCATAGATACATCCTTCCAGTTAAATCTAGGCGCAACTTCTTTGTATAAAGTTAGCCTTGTCCTTTTATATTTATGGGTCTAAACCTGCCTATGCTGGCGGTTTGAATCCTTTCCGTATCTCGCAGGAAAAGTATTGCGAGAAAAACAATCCTTAGTGATATCCGTTTGTTTTTGACCACAAACTAGTGGTTTATATAGGTGGGGTATGGACATCACCGACTTATTGGCAAGTTTTCGATGTAAGTAAACACTCAGAAATAGCCAATATGTGTAAGTATCCTACAATTTTGTCTAGGCGAATTGCAATGAAAGTTAACCGATGTAGACCATTTTTTTCGTTTTGTTTTGAATTTAATGCCTAACAAATGTGCAACATTAGGCAAATAGAGCTTATTTTTTGCATGTTTATTGATATTTGATAGGTTGCTCGCAAAAATCCTTGCGTAAACTAATTGGTCGAATTTTGCAGGGATGTAATTTTTTTTCAAAAAAAGACTGATATTCATTCTTATTTACTTGAGTGCTTTGAAAATATGCAATTACACGAGTTAGTTAATACTATCGGCCAAGATCTCCAACGTCGTTATGGCGAGAAGGTTCACAAGCTGACACTTCACGGTGGGTTTAGTTGCCCAAACCGAGACGGGACAATTGGCCGTGGCGGTTGTACCTTCTGCAACGTAGCTTCTTTTGCCGATGAACAAACTCAAGTTCAAAGTATTGCTGATCAATTAACAGATCGTGCGGGTGAAATCGCTCGTGCCAAGAAGTATCTTGCTTATTTTCAGGCGTACACCAGTACTTACGCTGAGGTGCAGGTACTCAAGAATATGTATGAAGAGGCTCTAAAAGCACCTGGAGCAGAGATTGTTGGCCTTTGTGTTGGCACGAGACCAGACTGTGTGCCGGATGCGGTACTCGATCTGCTCGCGGAGTACGTTAAGCAAGGTTACGAAATTTGGCTAGAGCTCGGCCTGCAAACAGCCAATGATAAAACCCTCAAGCGAATTAACCGCGGACACGATTTCACTGTGTATGAAACGATCACCCAGCGCGCACGTGCTTTAGGAATCAAGGTATGTACTCACCTTATTGTCGGCCTGCCCAAAGAAACCAAAGCGGATAACCTTGAAACTCTAGATAAGGTATTAGCGGCTGGCACTGATGGTATCAAGCTTCACGGGCTTCATATTGTTGAAGGCAGTACCATGGCTAAAGCCTGGAAGGCAGGAAAGCTTGAAGCACCAAGCCTTGAGGAGTACATTGATATCGCGAGTGAGATCATTCAACGCACACCAGCGGACGTGGTTTATCATCGTGTATCTTCTGCGGCGAGACGCCCGACACTACTCTCCCCTTTATGGTGTGAGAACCGCTGGTTAGCGATGACTGAGATTGGTCGTTCGCTTGATAAAACCGGCGCACAAGGCATTAAAACAGGCTTTGCATTCGAGTACACGCAACCTGTTTTAAACGCGACCAATTGATAGGAATGGGTGACTGTAGGTAACAGCAGATAAAACCAACAAATAGTGGTAACATTTCCCTCACAGAATTTATAAGTATAGATTGAGAGCAGATGGAACTGGTAATGACTTGGTTATGGGATAGGGCGTATGGCTACGGTATATATATCGTTGTTCTATTGCTGATAGGTCTCATCTGCTGGCATATTTATTTACGTTACCAGTCATATATTGAACAGCTTCTTCTTGCTACGCCTTCACCTCTTTATTTTGTTGACATCCGAAGTGGCGAGATCTTGTACGCCAATCGCCAAGCCATGCAGTTGCTTGGTATCCGCCAAATCGGTACTCACTTTCGTTTTCCAACAGTGGAAGCTGAGAATAGTTTTCGTCATTACCTCACTGATCACATCAACTCTCGAACGTTTGAGTATCTCTCGTCCTGGGTTCTTTCTGAATTTGAGTCTTTTAAGATCAACTTGGTGGGTCGTAAGATCCACTTTAGAAGTAGAAAGGCTTGGATGATACATGCTTCCCCTTATAAAAGTACCAACGAGGAGCTTTCCCAAGAGGTTCGAGATCTCAATGTTGCTCGTACCGCTTTGGATTCTTTATCTGAGTTGGTCTATGTCATCGATCAAAAGGGTGAATTGGTCGCGAGTAATCGTGCGTTTAAAAAGTTTTGGCATGGTCGTCCTGAAGAGGGCACTTTAAGTGTGTCTAGTGGTGCCTTAAAAGGCCGCGTCAGTGAGCGCTCATGGACCACAGACCAAGATGGTAAGGGGTGTCTCCTTGAAACTTATCAAAGTGTCTTGCTCTCGCAAAGTGGGGAAACCATAGGTACGCTCTCGATAAGTCACGATGTGACGGATTGGCATGACATGCAGCAACAACTGCGTGGGGAAATGGAAAAGCGTAAAGATACTGAAGTTGCACTTGCACAACGTGATACCATTTTACAAAACATCTTGGAAGCGAGCCCTGACTCGATTGGTATCTTCAACGAAAATATGGTTTACCAGGCGTGTAATAAGCCATTTGTGGCGGCATTGGGTATTTCTGAAGTCAGTGACTTAGTGGGTAAACGTCTACAAGACGTAGTACCAAATAGCATTTATATGCGCGTCTCAGAGAGTGATCACCAAGTGCTTCATCAAGGTAACTCGTTGCGTTATATCGACAAACTGGTTTCAAGTGATGGAGAGTTTACTTGGTATGATGTAGTGAAGTCGCCTTTTAGAGACCCTGCATCGAGCACTAATGGTGTATTGATCATGGCACGTGATATCACAGAACGTTACCTCGCCGAGCAGAAACTTGAAGAAGCCAATTTAGAGCTTGAGCGCCTCAGTTTTATGGATAGTTTAACTCAGGTGTCCAATCGACGTCGCTTCGATGAGCAGTTGTCTACATTGTGGCATCATCATGTGCGTGAGAAGTTGCCGTTGACGATCATGCTGTGTGACATCGACTTCTTTAAAGGCTATAACGATTTCTATGGACACCAACAAGGTGACGATGCTTTGATTCAGGTTTCACAAGCCTTTAAGCAGGTGTTGAATCGCTCTTCGGATTGCGTGGCTCGATACGGTGGTGAAGAGTTTGGCTTTATTCTCCCAAACACAACCACAGAAGGTGCGCTTATGGTCGCTCGTCGAATTCATGATGAAGTGCAAAAACTAGGACTCGCTCATGAGAAGTCTACAGTGTCTGACTCCATCACGGTGAGTATTGGTATTGTCTCTTATATACCAACACCTGATGACGAAATGGAGTCTGCTGTTGCCTTGGCTGACAGTGCGTTGTATCAAGCGAAATCTGATGGTCGAAATCGTTCGATAGTGCATCCATACTCTATTCACTAACTTTATAGAATGGGTAACTTAGTGACTCCGTCTTTGTCTTATTTAGCAGTTATATTACTTGGTTAATATTTATGTGGCTTGGCTAGTATTGATATTGCTTGGTTAGTATTAATATTGGTTGATTAACCTTCGATATTACCGCTAATCTCTTGCTGCGTGTGATGTAGCTAGCTTACCTACTATCTTCAAACAAGGTAGAATGTTGCTAGTCTTATCGCGTGGAGCGCTAAATGAAACCCATGAAAAATCTTGCCCAGTATTACGTGGATCTGCTCGTAAAATTGGGGATTGTCCGCTTTTCTATCTTACTCGCCTTAGCGCTTGTTGCCCTTGCTGTTGTTGTACAAGTCGGTATCACCCTCGCACTCAAAGGTAATGTTGATGATATCGACATTGTCCGTTCGGTTTTCTTCGGTTTAGTGATCACACCTTGGGCGGTCTATTTTCTTTCAGTCGTGGTCGATCAACTGGAAGAGTCTCGCCAAAGGTTGGCTAAACTGGTCTCTAAGTTGGGTGACATGCGAGAGCGAGATCAAGAACTCAACAATCAACTGCAACTCAATATCGAAAAGCTCAACCAAGAAATTGAAGATCGTGAAAAAGCAGAAGAAGCGCGTGCAGAAGCAATGCATGATCTTGAGAACGAAGTGTTTCAGCGTGAGCGAACTCAGCTTGAATTAGCAGAACGTACGGCGCTGTTGCGCTCGTTTATCGATGCCTCGCCTGACCTCATTTATTATCGCAATGAAGATGGGGTGTTTTCTGGTTGCAACCGAGCGGTTGAAGAACTCACGGGCAAAACAGAAAAAGAGCTAGTCGGTTTGACGCCTTGGGATGTCTACAGTAAAGAGGTAGCTCAACAAGTTGTTGAAACTGATAAGAAAGTCTTTTCTGACAACCAAGCTTTGACCTATGACCAATGGCTTGAATACCCCGATGGACGTAAGAGTTACTTCGAGCTGCGTAAGGTGCCTTTCTACAGTAAAGATGGTCGCCACCTTGGCTTGGTTGGTTTTGGTCGTGATATTACCGAGCGTAAAGAGCACCAAGAATCACTAGAGAAAGCCAGTCGCGATAAGACCACCTTTATCTCAACCATTAGCCACGAGCTAAGAACACCGCTCAATGGCATCATCGGCTTGAGCCGCATGTTATTGGATAGCCAGCTGACCACCGAGCAGCGTAAGCAGATGCAAACCATCAAGGTGAGCGCGGTAACATTGGGTAATATCTTTAACGATATTATCGACATGGATAAGTTCGACCGCCGTAAGCTTGAGCTATTCCCAACCCCTATCAATTTTGAAGATTTCGTTGTTGAGATCGAAAGTATTTCTGCGTTAATGGCAGAGCAGAAAGGGTTGAGGTTTGATCTAGAAAGATTGTCCGATCTCCCATCTGCAGTTGAGGTGGATGGTACTCGTCTTAGACAGGTATTGTGGAACCTTGTAAGCAACGCGATGAAGTTCACCAAAGATGGTGGTGTCGTGATGACGGTCAGCGCTGAAATTGATGGCGACTTTGCCAACATCACGATGGAAGTAGAAGATACCGGGATTGGTATCCCTGAAAGCGAAATCGAGAAGATCTTCGCGATGTACTATCAGGTAAAGTCGGGAACAGACAATTTACACGCTGTCGGTACCGGAATTGGTCTTGCTGTATCTCAACAGCTGATCAATATGATGGATGGTCACATTGAAGTCACTAGTGAAGAGGGTTTTGGTAGTACCTTTACGGTTTCGATTCGAGTTCCAGTTAATCACGATACTCAGGCTCTGATCAAAACGCCAAGAAAGCAGTCCAACCTTAAGATTTTCATGGTCGAAGACATTGAGCTCAATATCACAGTAGCTCGTTCTTTACTTGAAAGCCTAGGCCATGAAGTGACAGTCGTAATGACGGGTAAAGAGGCACAAATCGTTTTCAACCCGAAAGATTATGACTTGGTATTACTGGATATCCAGTTACCAGATATGACTGGTTTCGACATTGCCCAATACTACCGCGAGAAATATAGCCAATTGCCGCCTTTGGTGGCATTAACCGCGAATGTATTAAACAATAAGCAAGAGTATTTCCAGAAAGGTATGGATGAAGCGATCAGTAAACCACTGTCGGTTCGTGCAATCCAGGATGTCATCAGCGAGTTGATTGAGGATGCCCCAGAGGTTATTGAGAAAGCCGAGGGCATTGATACAGTAAAGGATGTTGAAAAAGTAGCAGGTGTTGAGAAAGTAACAGCGAGTAAGCCGGCTCTTTCAACGATTGATACCACTTTGCTTGATATTGATATGCTAGAGTCTTATGTTGACATTGTCGGGTCGAAACCTGTTTTGGATAGTATCGTGATGTTTGAAGATATGATGCCGGAATATATGGAAATATTGAATTCCAATATGGTTGCGAAAGATCAAGACAGTATCGTTTCTGAGGCACACAAGATTAAAGGTGCAGCAGGTTCCATTGGCCTGAAACGCATACAGCAAATTGCTCAGAAAGCTCAATCTCCAGATATGCCTGCGTGGTGGGAGAACATTTCAGATTGGGTTGATGAAATAAATAACGAATACCAAAATGATATTGAAGTCTTAAAGAGTTGGTTAAATCAAAGGTAGAAGAATAATGAAAAAATTAGCATTCGCCGCATGCGTTGTGGCATTAGCGGGTTGTTCTGCACCACAAGTTGAATGGCAGCAAGACAATCAAGTCGAAGTATCTGCAGCGACAGTCACAATGAAAAGCAACCTGTGGCACAACAAAATGCCTACGATTGGGGAGGCTCAAGATAAGACTCTACATGGTGCTATCTACCTAGAATCTGACTCACAATTACCAGCAACACTTGCGGTTGAGAGTGTGACGGTTAAACAGGGTGCAGATACCTTGTTGGTAACAGCTGACGATCTAGATTTAAGAACACACAGTGAAACGCAGTGGGAAGTAGCTTTTGTATGGCAGTTAGAGATCGACAGTGATAAGCCTGTTGATGTTGCGATTGAACTCAAAGATGGCGAAACCGTGAAGTGGTTAGTCGAGAAAGACGTTAAGGTAGATACGGTTTACTAAAGCCTTAGCGAACAATAAACAATAAAAAAGGGAGAATGCGTTGGCATTCTCCCTTTTTAATAACGATTGATCACGCTTCGATTGCTAGAAGTACTAACTGTTTATAAGTACTAACTGGTTAGAAGTGCTATCGGTTTAGAAGTGCTAATCGACGGCAAGAACTAAACGGCCAGAAGCGCGAATCGAATTAGTCTTCTAGGTCACCACAAAAGCGGTAGCCTTCACCGTGAATCGTCGCGATGATTTCTGGCGTACCAGAAACAGATTCAAAGTGCTTACGAATACGACGGATTGTTACGTCTACAGTACGATCGTGTGGCTTAAGCTCACGGCCAGTCATCTTCTTAAGAAGGTCTGCACGTGTTTGGATCTTACCTGGGTTCTCACAGAAGTGAAGTAGAGCACGGAACTCTGAACGAGGTAGCTTGTAGCCTTCGCCATCTGGGCTAACCAGAGAACGACTGTTGATATCTAGTACCCAACCATTGAACTCGTACTTCTCAACGCTACGCTTTTCTTCTTGAACAGAGCTTGTGCTCATTGAACGGTTCAGAAGGTTGCGTGCACGGATAGTCAGCTCACGAGGGTTGAAAGGCTTAGTGATGTAGTCATCTGCGCCGATCTCTAGGCCAAGGATCTTATCAACTTCATTATCACGACCTGTTAAGAACATAAGCGCTACGTTTGCTTGCTCACGCAGTTCACGAGCAAGTAGTAGGCCATTCTTACCTGGAAGGTTGATGTCCATAATTACAAGGTTAACTTGGTTGTCAGATAGCACTTGGTGCATCTCTTCACCGTCGCTAGCCTCAAAAACAGCATATCCCTCTGCTTCAAAAATACTCTTTAGAGTGTTACGAGTTACTTGCTCATCTTCAACGATAAGAATCTGCGGGGTTTGCATTTGGCGGTACCTAAATTTGTGACGAAACTGTGCTAATAGAATAAATTCTAGGCAAAACATAACATACAGGTAATGTATTTTTGATGATAACTTAAAGTTTTCAAAAAAACACTTACTTCCAGCTATCTGCCTTCCTTGAAGTATTGCCCAATAACGTAGATCCAGTACGCCTTTCAATCATTCTTTTAGTGATTTAAGAGGATTCTATAATGTTAACAGCATGCTAACAACGCGAGAATGTTAATTCCATTCACTTTGTTGATTTACATCAATTGCCGTATCGCAACAAACTTTAA
The DNA here is from genome assembly GCF_041464685.1 of Vibrio sp. 10N.237.312.B06. Lineage (NCBI taxonomy): Bacteria > Pseudomonadati > Pseudomonadota > Gammaproteobacteria > Vibrionales > Vibrionaceae > Vibrio > Vibrio sp. 10N.237.312.B06. The sequence goes on along the minus strand of NZ_JBFSPI010000054.1, from coordinate 10,295 downwards.
TAGTATGGCTACAACTTAACCAATGTTATGGTGACTATTTAGCACCAAAATAAGAATGATTATTCGAGATGTTTCGCACATCTTGCTTACTAAAGACCGGACTATGAACCAAGGAAGCTGAAAGCTATCCTTAGAGTCTAGTAGATAAATATGCTCAATCAACTTTTATTTCGTATTAAATTGGGCATAGAACAATGAAAACAAAGGATTAATTTTAATAATATATAAAAGCATAGAGGCTCACCTGACTTAATAGGTTTGCCTTACTCACGGAGGATATATGCACGATATAACACCTGACTTATGTGATGAGTTTGAAAGCAAAGTCACGCTACTGAATATGCCATTACAGAACTTCGGCCAGCGTGGTGCGTTCTGGGGAAAAATTGTAACAGTTCGTTGTTATCACGATAATTCCAAGGTTCGTGAGGTCTTAGAGACCGATGGCTGCGGCAAAGTACTCGTTGTAGACGGTAATGGCTCGTGTCAAAAAGCGTTACTTGGCGACCAATTGGCTATTCTAGCCATCGAAAATGGTTGGGAAGGCGTCATTGTGAATGGTGCGGTGCGTGATGTTGCGATGATGGCGCAGATGGATCTTGGTATTCAAGCTCTCGGAGCCTCTCCATTTAAAACCGAGAAGCACGGTGTTGGGCAAGTGAATGTGACGCTCTCTATACACAATCAACTGATTCAGCCCGGTGATTACATTTATGCCGATTGGAATGGTGTGTTAATTTCAACGGAATTGTTGATTGAATCTTAACGGGCTTATCAAGAAAGAAGTGGGATAGATTAGAAGCGAAACCCTAATCCTACCTCAACACCTTGTTGCCACTCTTCATAATCAAGGGTGGCATGCATATCTAGATTGTCGGTTAGCTGCACGCGGCTAGAAAGCTCTGCGGCTACCGATTTCTCACTGTCTTCGGTTTCATTGTTATAGGTGTGTAGAGAGCTGTTGAAAGAGACTCTTTCGGAAAACTGATAACTAACACCACTCAAGAATCCACTCTCATATTTCAGTGCAGCAGTGTTGATTCGTGTACCGACATAAAGATCCACATCAGAAAACAAGCTATAAGAATAGCCACTGTCTACTGTCCAAGTATCAAAGCTTTCACTCGATGCACTTTGCGTGGAGATAAAAAACTTATGGGCAGAGCTATCGATTTGACTGGGGAGCAAAGGCAAACTGCTCAGTAGCGGTAAACTGTTCGCTGAACAAACAACAGGCATAGCAAAGACTAAAAGAATAAGTAATCTCTTCATTTCCCACTCCTGATGTCATTATTATTGTTTTTCGAACGTTATTGTTCAATTAAAGCACAGGACTTGTATGTTCGCTGTACTATCGATAGAGCATTTTGTTATGACTATATGTGCAACTGATTGCTTATGTTTGTTTGATGAGTTAATCCAGTCTCTGAATGGCAGGTTGATGCAGGGTGTTTTATCTCTTAAATGAAGGTTTGCTCTGAAAAACGGTGTGAATGTAAAAAAAACGCAACTTTTCATTGACGCATAGTAGTAAAAATTGATACACGTAGAGTAAAGCACAAGCAGAGAATTTGATATGCAGCATGTAAGCCACTTAGTAATGACCACCACCATTATTATTACCGACATTCACATTGTTGGGGCAGGCTGCTAAGTAACGGATTTTAAAAAAAAGGCCTGTATCCAACAAGATACAGGCCTTTTTTTGTACCATTTTTATGACTTATGGAGAAAGGGATGCGCGTTTTAAAGTTTGGAGGTTCATCATTAGCTGATGCAGATCGTTTTTTACGAGCGGCTGATATCATCGCTAATAATGCCCAGCAAGAAGAGCTAGCCGTTGTACTATCGGCTCCAGGAAAAACAACCAATAAGTTGGTCGCTGTTATTGAAGCTGCACTGAAAAACGGTGAAGCTGACACACAGATTTCAGAGATCGAATCATCATTTTCAGCACTGTTTGCAGAGATTCAAGCGGTATTGCCGTCAGTAGATGGCTCTGCGTTTCAAGAGCAGGTCGATACCTCTCTTGCTCAACTTAAGCAGTTCGTGAATGGTATTAACCTACTGGGCATGTGCCCGAACCATGTTAATGCTCGCATCATTAGTAAAGGTGAGCGAGTTTCAATCCAGTTAATGAAAGCGGTGCTGGAAGCGAAAGGCCAACCAGCAAGCCTGATTGACCCTGTGGAATACCTCTATGCTCAAGGTGATCATCTTGAAGCTATGGTGGATGTGGATGTTTCAACTCAGAACTTCCGCCAATCACCGCTTCCTAAAGGTCACGTAAATATCATGCCGGGCTTTACTGCTGGTAATGAAAAAGGCGAGCTAGTAACGCTTGGCCGTAACGGCTCTGACTACTCAGCTGCAGTTCTAGCGGCATGTCTACGTGCTGATTGCTGTGAGATTTGGACTGACGTCGATGGTGTTTACAACTGTGACCCACGCTTAGTGGATGATGCCCGTCTTCTTAAATCACTTAGCTACCAAGAAGCGATGGAGCTATCTTACTTCGGTGCTTCTGTTCTACACCCGAAAACAATTGCACCTATCGCACAATTCCATATTCCATGCCTGATCAAAAACAGCTTCAACCCACAGGGTGCCGGCACTTTGATTGGCCAAGACACTGGCGAAGATAACCTGGCGATCAAAGGTATCACTACGCTAAGTGACCTAACGATGGTTAACGTATCAGGCCCAGGTATGAAAGGCATGGTAGGCATGGCGAGTCGTGTATTCGGCGCGATGTCTTCTGCAGGCGTTTCTATCGTTCTTATTACTCAATCTTCTTCTGAGTACAGCATCAGCTTCTGTATTGAATCGGCTGACAAAGTGAAAGCGAAGCAAGTGTTATCAGATGCGTTTGAACTCGAACTTAAAGATGGCCTATTAGAGCCTGTTGAGTTCATGGATGATGTTGCGATTGTGACGCTGGTGGGTGACGGTATGCGTACTTCACGTGGTGTCGCTTCTCAGTTCTTCTCTTCTTTAGCGGAAGTGAACGTTAACATCGTCGCTATTGCTCAAGGCTCTTCAGAGCGCGCTATCTCTGCGGTTATCCCGGAAGATAAAATCTCAGAAGCAATCAAAGCGTGTCACGAAAACCTATTTAACTCTAAGCACTTCCTTGACGTCTTCGTTGTCGGTGTTGGCGGTGTTGGTGGTGAGCTTGTTGACCAGATCCAACGTCAACAAGGCAAACTGGCTGAAAAAGGCATCGTGATTCGCGTATGTGGTTTAGCAAACAGCAAAGGCTTGCTGCTAGACAGCGATGGTCTACCGCTAGAACAGTGGCGTGATCGTATGTCGAGTGCGACAGAAGAGTTTAGCCTAGCGCGTTTAGCTGCACTTGTTCAACGTAATCACATCATCAACCCTGTGTTGGTTGATTGTACGTCTAGCGAAGGTATTGCAGGACAATACGCAGATTTCCTAGCGGCTGGTTTCCACGTTGTAACACCAAACAAAAAAGCCAACACAGCAAGCATGGCTTACTACCATCAGCTTCGTGAAGTGGCGCGTAACTCTCGTCGTAAGTTGATGTACGAGACAACAGTAGGCGCAGGTCTACCGGTAATCGAAAACTTACAGAACCTAATCTCTGCAGGTGATGAGCTTGAGAAGTTCAACGGTATTCTTTCTGGTTCACTGTCTTACATCTTCGGTAAGCTTGATGAGGGTATGACACTCAGCCAAGCAACCAACATTGCTAAAGATAACGGCTTCACTGAGCCGGATCCTCGTGATGATCTGTCTGGTATGGACGTTGCGCGTAAGCTGCTTATTCTTGCTCGTGAAGCGGGTATGGCACTTGAGCTTGAAGATGTTGAAGTTGACCAAGCATTGCCACCGGGTTTTGATGACTCAGGTACAGTTGACGAGTTCATGGCTCGCTTGCCAGAAGCGGATGCATACTTCAAAGAGCAGTCAGCTATCGCAGCAGAAGAAGGCAAAGTACTTCGTTATGTGGGTGAGATCGCTGAAGGTAAATGTAAGGTTCGTATCGCAGCTGTTGATGGCGAGGACCCAATGTTTAAGATTAAAGATGGCGAGAACGCTCTGGCATTCTACAGCCGTTACTACCAGCCAATCCCACTCGTTCTGCGTGGCTACGGTGCAGGTACTGAAGTTACAGCAGCAGGCGTATTCTCTGATGTGATGCGTACTCTTGGTTGGAAATTAGGAGTTTAGGAATGAGTTTAAGTGATATGGATATTGTTGTTTATGCTCCTGCATCAATCGGCAATGTCAGTGTAGGGTTTGATGTGCTGGGGGCCGCTGTGTCTCCAGTGGATGGTACATTGCTTGGTGACCGAGTAATGGTTAAAGCCGGTGATGAACCGTTCTCGCTAAAAACAGCTGGCAGCTTTGTTTCTAAGCTGCCAACTGAAACCAAAGAAAATATTGTTTACGACTGCTGGGTTGTGTTCTCTCGCGAGTTAGATAAGAAAGGGATCTCAGTTAAGTCTCTAGAAATGACGCTAGAGAAGAACATGCCTATCGGCTCTGGTTTAGGGTCAAGTGCATGTTCAATTGTCGCCGCGCTTGATGCCTTGAACCGTTTTCATGGCCAACCGTTGAATGAAACTGAACTGCTTGCTCTGATGGGTGAAATGGAAGGTAAGATTTCAGGTGGCATACATTACGATAACGTAGCGCCATGTTACCTTGGTGGTGTGCAATTAATGTTGGAAGAGCTTGGTATTATTAGCCAAGAGGTTCCATGTTTTGACGATTGGTATTGGGTAATGGCTTACCCTGGCATCAAGGTTTCAACAGCCGAAGCGCGAGAGATTTTACCTTCTCAGTATCGCCGTCAAGATGTGATTGCCCATGGTCGTCATTTAGCGGGCTTTATTCATGCTTGTCACTCTGGTCAGCCGGAGCTAGCCGCTAAGATGATCAAAGACGTGATTGCTGAACCATATCGTGAGAAACTGCTTCCAGGGTTTGCTGATGCACGTAAATATGCAACGTCAGCAGGAGCATTAGCTACTGGAATTTCTGGTAGTGGCCCTACGCTATTTAGCATTTGCAAAGAACAAGATGTCGCCGAGCGTGTTGCACGCTGGTTAGAACAAAATTACGTACAAAATGAAGAAGGATTCGTCCACGTTTGTCGCTTAGATAAACAAGGTTCGATCGTTACAGGAAGTGAGTTATGAAGCTGTACAACATCAAAGAAAACGATGAGCAAGTCTCTTTTGGCCAAGCCGTTCGTCAAGGTCTAGGTCGTAATCAAGGTCTATTTTTCCCATCAGAGCTGCCTAAGTTCGATGACATCGATGCACTACTTGCAGAGGACTTTGTCCCTCGTAGTTCAAAGATTCTTTCTGCTCTAATTGGTGATGAGTTACCAAAAGAACAGATTGATCAACTAGTGGATGCGGCATTCCAATTCCCAGCACCGATCAACCAAGTGAAAGATGGTGTTTACGCACTTGAACTGTTTCACGGTCCAACGTTAGCATTTAAAGATTTCGGTGGCCGTTTTATGGCTCAATCTTTGGCTGCGGTTTCGGATGGTGGTCAAATCACTATCTTAACGGCTACATCGGGTGATACTGGCGCGGCGGTTGCACACGCATTCTACGGCATGGAAAACATCAACGTTGTTATCCTATACCCGAAAGGCAAGATCAGCCCACTGCAAGAAAAGCTATTCTGTACGCTAGGTAAGAACATTCACACTGTAGCGATTGATGGCGATTTTGATGCGTGTCAGGCATTAGTAAAAGACGCGTTTGACGATGCTGAATTGCGTAAAGAAATTGGCTTAAACTCAGCAAACTCAATCAACATCAGCCGTTTGATGGCTCAGATCTGTTACTACTTTGAGGCGGCTTCTCAGCTAACCAAAGAGCAACGTGAAAATCTGGTTATCTCTGTACCAAGTGGTAACTTTGGTAACCTAACTGCGGGTCTATTAGCGAAAGCGCTAGGCTTACCGGTTAAACGCTTCATTGCAGCAACCAACGAAAACGACACGGTTCCCCGTTACCTAGAAACAGGTCAATGGGATCCAAAACCAACGGTTGCGACAACATCGAACGCGATGGACGTGAGCCAACCAAACAACTGGCCACGTATCGAAGAGCTTTGCCAACTGAAAGGTTGGGGACTGGATACTTTGGGTAAAGGTAAAGTATCTGATGAGCAGAGTGCTGAATCAGTACGTGATCTAAAAGCTCAAGGTTACCTGTGTGAACCTCATGGTGCGATTGCTTACCGTCTATTGGAAGAGCAACTGCAAGAGAGCGAGACAGGCCTTTTCTTATGTACGGCACACCCTGCGAAATTCAAAGAAGTGGTTGATGACATCTTAGGTACTGACATTGAACTTCCTGGTCCGCTAGCAAAACACGCGGTGATGGAGTTGTTGTCTGAAGATCTAGATAACGATTTTGAAGCGCTAAAAGCAGTGCTTCGTCGAGTTCAACCGTAACCTATATCGGTATTGTTGAACAAATAAAAACGGCGCTCAATGAGCGCCGTTTTTGTATTCTAATTCAAGCTCTAAAAATTATAGAGACTCAGTGAACGTACGTGCGATAACGTCACGTTGCTGTTCAGTAGTTAGAGAGTTGAAACGTACAGCGTAACCCGATACACGGATAGTTAGCTGTGGGTAGTTCTCTGGGTGAGCAACGGCATCTTCTAGCGTTTCACGCTTAAGAACGTTAACGTTTAGGTGTTGACCACCTTCGATGCGTGGTGCTGCTTCGATAGCAACTTCACGGCTTTCGTACTCGCCTAGGTCTGCTGCTGAGATAACTTGGTCAGCTTCGAAACCTGAAGTAGCAACAACACAACGAGCTTCGTTCTTCTCGCTGTCTAGTAGCCAGATTGAGTTTAGTAGGTCGTCGTTTGCTGCTTTAGTAATTTGAATACCTTGGATCATAACTATCTCCTAGTCCACTTTATGTGGTTTGATTATGGTGTTAACTTTCGAATTTTATTGAGCTGAGTAATATATACCTAGTTTGTGGTAGTTTAATATTGATTTAAGTCAAAAAACAACCAAAAACCTCATTTTTTTCAAGGTGATTACTTTGAGTTAAATCAATAAAACCTTTGAAAACAAAGTAATTACAAAATATTTTAAAGTATAAAAAATATTTAACAGTGGTATTTGTAGTAAATTTACTACATTTGTTGTGTTTTTATTGACCTGTAAGTGATACAACCCTTTAATTATTAAGCATCCTGAAAGTGTAAAGTGATTTAATGACAAACAATAATTCATCTTCAAAACCTGAAACTAATATTAAGTTTATTGGTGCGCATGTGTCTGCTGCGGGCGGTGTTGATCAGGCGCCAATGCGCGCAAGAGAGATTGGCGCCAATGCTTTTGCACTGTTCACCAAAAACCAAAGACAGTGGGCAGCAAAGCCGCTAGAAGCCAAAACCATCAGCGCCTTTAAAGCCAACTGTAAAATGTTAGGTTTTAGCGCTGAACACATCCTTCCTCATGATTCCTACCTTATTAACTTAGGAGCACCAGAAGAAGAGAAGCTAGAGAAATCACGTGCGGCTTTTATTGATGAAATGGAGCGTTGTAATCAACTAGGACTCACGCTTTTGAATTTTCATCCTGGGAGTCATTTAAAGAAAATCTCAGAAAGCGAATGTTTGGCTAAGATCGCTGAGTCGATTAACTTGGCTCACCAAGCGGTGCCTGATGTAATTGCCGTGATTGAGAATACCTCAGGGCAGGGGACTAATCTGGGTTGGAGATTTGAGCACCTAGCAGAGATCATCGACCAAGTAGAAGATAAGTCACGCGTCGGCGTGTGTTTAGATACCTGTCATACCTTTACTGCTGGCTATGACCTACGAACAAAAGAAGCATGTGAGCATACTTTTGCTGAGTTCGACCGCATCGTGGGTATGCACTATCTAAGAGCAATGCACATCAATGATTCAAAAGCTGAGTTCGCGAGTCGAGTCGATCGACATCATTCTTTAGGAAAAGGCGAGATTGGCTGGGATTGTTTTGAGTATATTGCCTCGGATTCTCGCTTTAATGGTATTCCTCTTATCTTGGAAACCATTGATTCGACGATCTGGAAAGAGGAAATTCAACAACTTAGAATGTTCCATCGCTCAGCAACGGCAGTGAGCGAAGAAGCGTAATAATAGAGGGGGAAATTTATTTCCGTCTATTTCTAATAATTGGCACCTTTCTTTCATAGTATTAAAGTGAATATGTAGTTCACGATGTCTTAGAGGAGGTGCCTTTATGTATTCAATCACCCAAACTTCAACTGTTGCTGTCGCACGCCGTTTACCAACACCAAACCGTCACGTGCATAACCACGGGCACCACCGTACACAGCAGAAAAGTGGCTAATCGAGATAAACACAACTTGAACTGATTATTATGATTCATCAACAAGTGAACCCTACACATCATGTTTATTGATAGCTGTATGAGGTATAAATAGGGCGTGTTGATCTTTCGAGCTGATTTTTGCAGCGAGTTGCTGGGTATTTATACAAGGCAGAGGCTTTGACGTGTAGTAGCCTACATGAGAAGCCGCTAACGTAGTAGAAATGACCAGCAAACGCTGCCCGGAGGGTTCGGCTAAAAGCGTTTTACTCTTTGTTGAGGGAGATTTGCTTAGAATGACTATGCTACTTCTCCCTCGCCGCGATTAAAACGCTTTTATCTCGAACAAAATTTAACCACGAAAGGTCAACACGCCCTAAAGCCTTATTTAGGACAGTTAGCCGATACAGCTATTTTTTGTCTGGCGAAAGCCCCTAGAAACCTTGATGATTGGGAAGTAAAACGATGAGCGCACCAAAGACTTGGGAATCCATTATTAATGATGAACGTGACAAAGAGTACTTTCAGAGTGTCCTCGCGTTTGTTGAACAGCAACGCAATAGTGGGAAAACCGTCTACCCTCCTCAAGAGCAGGTGTTCAGTGCCTTCGATATGACGCCTTTCGAGTCCGTACGCGTGGTTATCCTAGGGCAAGATCCTTATCACGGCGCTAACCAAGCTCATGGCTTAGCTTTTTCTGTACTGCCAGGTGTAAAAATCCCTCCTTCTCTACGTAATATGTACAAAGAGCTTGCACAAGATATAGAGGGCTTTGAGATCCCGAGTCATGGCTACCTCGATTCTTGGGCATCTCAAGGGGTGTTGATGTTGAACACTGTCCTTACAGTAGAAGAGGCAAAAGCCCACTCACATGCTAAGTGTGGTTGGGAAACCTTTACCGATGCCGTTATTGCAGAGCTCAATCAGCGCTCTGAACCGATCATCTTCTTGTTGTGGGGCGCACACGCCCAGAAGAAAGGCCAAGCGATTGATGCAGACAAGCACCATGTGTTGGTTGCACCTCATCCATCACCATTATCAGCACGCCGTGGTTTCTTCGGTTGTCAGCACTTCTCAACAACCAACAAGCTACTTTCTTCTATGGATCAACAATCTATCGACTGGCGTTTACCAACATAAGTATAGGTTGGTGGTTTTCTGAGCAGGGTCAAATCATAAATCAGCATCTTCGTATACACTTATAAACAGTAGGTGTAATGGAGTGCAATACTATGATGATTGAAAGGATAAGACGAGAGCATGGCTATATGGCTCGTTTGCTCGCGATACTCAACAGTAAGTTAGAGTTTCTGAAACAGGAGCGAGAAATAAACTATAGCCTGATCGCAGAGGTGGTTCATTATCTCATGGACCATTCAGACAAGGTGCATCACCCGAAAGAAGATGTTATTTATCGTTACTACCTTAAGCAATATGGCAGTGATCAAGTGATTGAAGACTTGGAACTGGAGCATCAATTGCTTTCTGAGAAAACGGCGGACTTTTTAGGTGTGGTCGATATGATCCTTCAAGATGCGGTGGTTCCTCAACAAGTATTTATTGAGCAGCTTGAAGCTTTTGTTAAAGCTCAACGAAAACATATGGAATATGAAGAGAAGCATGTGTTACCAATGATTGTTGAGTCGTTCACAGTTAAAGATTGGCAAGAGGTGGAGTCTCAATGGCTTCAACCTGAAGACGACCCTGTCTTTGGAGAGACAATTGCTGATGAGTACCGCCAACTCGCGGCTCGTGTTCGACAAAATGAACAAGAGTGCGTTTAGCCAGTTGTCATGTTGAAGCGTGACTATTTTAGATGCTCTCTATTTTAGAGGGCTAGTTCCCAAATGACGCTTTGAGCGGATTAAATACCTCGTAAAATAAAAAAGGCACCTATACAGGCAACACCTATCATTTAAGGTGTTTAGATCGCACAGTGTAGCGAGTCTTACTAAAA
>NZ_JBFSPI010000053.1:0-36394 GCF_041464685.1 Vibrio sp. 10N.237.312.B06 | reverse complement strand
CTCACTCTACCATTTACCCAGAAATCAAGCTCATCTAAGCGGAGAAGAGCCGTTTTACTAATTTTAGGTATTAAAAGATTTTATAGTCATTCATGTATACACAGTAGGGTAAAAGTCTGCAATAGGCATATTTTGTGGTCACGATAACTTGGTTTTGCTAAAGTGTTGATATTAAATAAATTTACTTTTAATGTGGCCCATTCTGCTTGTGCTGCAAACTAATTTTCCATATTTGACCTGGTTGGTTAGTAACCTTTTTTAAGATCCTATCCAATAAAAATGTTTAGATCTATTGCCCTAGCCTATCGTTATGATCTTATAGGGAATGTTATTCATATTATCTGCGATATACATATGCTTACAGCAATGAGTCTTTTGATCTCTAAATGTTCCTTGTACAATGACTGACCAAATTTTTTACCTATGACTTTTTGGTTGATAAGTCTGTCTGTTGCGCGTAATTTCTCGCTTATCAGGACTCATTTATTAACGGCGACTAAACTGTTTTAGGCTGTGGTTAAATGTCCAAAGAACGAAGATGGCGAGTTAAATGAAACGTTGGTATTTACTTTACTGTAAGCGTGGTGATCAAAAACGCGCTCAACAGCACCTAGAAAATCAGGGGGTAGAGTGCTTTTACCCTCAAATCGATGTCAAGAAGGTCGTGAGAGGGAAAGAGAAGCAGGTCAAAGAACCGCTGTTCCCGTCTTATATCTTTGTTCGCTTTGATTATGAGCAAGGCCCTAGTTTTACGACAGTTCGTTCGACTCGTGGTGTTGTCGACTTTATTAAGTTCGGTGCAAGGCCGTATGAAGTCCAAGGTGATTTGGTTTTTGAGCTAAAAGAGTTCGAGAAGTGTTGCAGTAGCGAAGTTGAAGATTGCTGTGTTGAATTTGAGACAGGGCAAGTTGTCAAAATTAATAGTGGCCAGTTTGCGGGTGTTGAAGCTATTTACCATCAGAAAGATGGCGAAGCTCGATCCATTATGCTCGTAAAAATGATCAGCCAAGTGGTTCCGATCAGTATTGAAAACGAAGCACTACAAGCTCACGTATAAGTGAAATATTAAAAAGTAAAAACTAGGCTTAAAACAAAAAGGCGCATAATGCGCCTTTTTTAGTATTTGATTTTTCAAACGCTTAAGCGTTATAGGCGTCGTTGTGAACGGCTTGTACCGCACGGCCTGATGGGTCTACACAGTTTTTGAATGACTCATCCCACTCGATCGCTTTTGCTGATGAACAGGCAACTGAAGGGCCGCCAGGTACACACTCTGCCGCCGATTCTAGAGGGAATAGCTCCTCAAAGATTTCACGGTAAGCATAACCTTCTTTGGTTGTTGGTGTGTTGTAAGGGAAACGGAACTGAGCAGCTTCCATTTGTTGATCCGTTACTTTTTCTTCAGCCGTTACTTTCAATGTATCAATCCAGTCGTAGCCAACACCATCAGAGAACTGTTCTTTTTGGCGCCATGCGATTGAATCTGGTAAGTAGTCTTCAAAACACTCACGTAGGATGTGTTTCTCCATTTTACCGTTACCGCACATTTTGTCTTCAGGGTTTAAACGCATAGCCACATCGATGAACTCTTTATCCAAGAATGGTACACGACCTTCGACTCCCCATGCTGCAAGTGATTTGTTTGCACGAGCACAGTCAAACATGCTTAGAGCAAGAAGTTTACGTACCGTCTCTTCGTGGAACTCTTTTGCGTTTGGCGCTTTATGGAAGTACAGGTAGCCACCAAAGATTTCATCAGCACCTTCACCAGAAAGTACCATTTTGATACCCATTGCTTTGATCTTACGAGCAAGCAAGTACATTGGCGTCGATGCACGAATGGTCGTTACATCGTAAGTTTCGATGTGGTAGATAACATCACGGATTGCATCTAAGCCTTCCTGAATGGTGTAAGTCATCTCATGGTGTACAGTACCGATTTTGTCCGCAACTTCACGTGCAGCAATCAGATCGGGAGCATTTTCTAGGCCAACAGCAAATGAGTGTAGTTGTGGCCACCAAGCTTCTGATTGCTCGTCATCTTCGATACGCATTGCTGCAAAACGTTTAGCGACTGCAGAAGTGATTGATGAATCAAGGCCACCAGATAGAAGTACACCGTAAGGAACGTCAGTCATTAGTTGACGCTTAACAGCAGCTTCTAGCGCTTCAGTTAGCTCTTCTTTGCTTGTGCTGTTACCTTGAACGGCTGCGTATTCGTTCCAATCGCGGATGTAGTAGCGTTGAGGTTCTGCATCTTTAGAAGAGTAGAAGCTACCAGGAGGGAACTCACTGATCGTCTTACAAACTGGAACCAGTGCTTTCATCTCTGAAGCAACGTAATAGTTGCCGTGCTCATCGTAGCCTTGGTAAAGTGGGATGATACCGATGTGATCACGGCCCACTAGGTACTCGTCTTTCTCTTCGTCATATAAAACGAATGCGAAAATACCGTTAAGTTCTTCTAAAAGGTCCGCGCCCATTTCTTGGTATAACGCTAGGATAACTTCACAGTCTGAATCAGTCTGGAACTGGTACTTATCTTCATAGCGTGCGCGAAGTTCTTTGTGGTTATAAATTTCGCCGTTCACTGCAAGAATGTGCTTTTTATCTTGGCTGTATAGTGGTTGTGCACCACTGTTTAAGCCGACGATAGCCAAACGCTCGTGAGCAAGAATGGCTTTTTCACCAGCATAGATACCAGACCAATCTGGGCCACGGTGACGAAGCTTTTTAGACATTTCTAAAGCAATAGGGCGAAGTGCTGCGGCATCACTTTTAATGTCGAGAATGCCAAATACTGAACACATAGAACTTCCTTTTAAATAATTTCTAAATCAACTGTATTCAATTTGCCATTCTGGCTAAAAAAAGCAACCGAATGTGAGCAAAAAAATAATATAAAGGGGTTTGTGTTAGAAATTATCTAATTTTAAAGTGGTTTTGGTGAGTGGCGTCTAATTGCGGTTGGTTTTTTAAACAAAAACCTCTCAAAAGTGCAAAAAAATCGCAATTTTGAGAGGTTAAATGGAACGTGTTGAATATCATATTTTATTGATGTTCGGATTCAATTGTTCACAAACATGTCGGGCAAAACCGCTACCAGCTTCGCTGTAAATGTTAAATGCCGCATCGACGCCATTCTCTTTCAGTGTTTCGAGCTGATCTGGATATTCGGCAATTGCCGCTATTTGACCTTTAAAGTTTCGTGATTTTAATTGTTCTAAGGCGGTTTGATTACCTTGGTGGTGAGGCATAGCCAAGATCACCAGTTTTACGTTTGCTGTGTCTAAGATTCGTTCCCAGAAATCCGGGTCAGTTGCGTCACCAGAAATAACGTTTCTGCCATGGCTTCTGTGGTTATGTGCCGCGTCTTCACGAACTTCTACACCTAAACTCACTTTGCCGTAGCGTGAGCGTAATTCGTCGTAGGCACCAGTACCAATGCGTCCCATACCAAGAATTAGAACCTGAGCCCGACCTGGGTCAATTCGTTTGTCACGTTGGTGGAGCTTCTCAGCAGCGTGCTCTTTTAACCAGCGACCTGATTGTTGATAAAGTTTGTGACCCGCTTTGTTGAGAGGTGCAGCGATTAAGAACGACAATGAAACGGCTATAGCCACTGCCACCAAGATGTCGCCAGACATCCAGCCCATCTTAAAAGCAAGGCCACCGACGATGAGGCCAAATTCACTGTAGTTAAACAGTGACAAAGAAGTGAGTAGGGAGGTTCGAACACGGAACTTGAATCGGTTTAGTACCAAGAAGTACAGAACGCCTTTCACTGGCAGTAACAATAAGAACAAGACTGCAAGCATAAAACCCTGAATAGTTGGCTGTTCTGACAAGCCAATATTCAAGAAGAAGCAGACGAGGAAAAGCTCTTTGAGGTTAAACAGCGACTTCGATAGCTCTGAAGCTTTTGGGTGACCGGCTAATAGCATACCTAGGATAAGGGCTCCTAAGTCTGGTTTTACTCCTACAAACTGGAACAAGCCAGCACCAACAACTAATGCGAAGAAGATACCGAATAGCACCAACATTTCACCGTGCCCAACCCAATCGAGGACTTTGTAGAACAATGGGCGAAAGAAAGGCAAAGCGAACAGTGCGATCGCATACCACTCTGGAATTTTGCCCGTCGATGCAGTCAAGAATACGACAGCAAAGATATCTTGCATGACCAGAATGCCAATCGCTAGTGTGCCATAGGTAGCATTCATTTCCCCTTTCTCTTGTAGAGACTTGACCGCAAATACAGTACTAGAAAATGAAAGAGCAAAACCGAGTAGAACGATCTGTTCTATTGACATGGCTGCTAGAGATGAAATACCTAGGAACTTAAAACCAAATAGAGCGGCTGCAAAAAACAGAGTGGATAAAAGATTGTGGATTGTTGCGCCAGCCCAGATCTCTTTAGAGAGTAGGGTTTTGATGTCCAGCTTTAAGCCAATAGTAAATAAGAGAAGGGTGACACCAAGGTCAGCCAAAGTAATGATGGTGTCATTGGTTTCAAAGCCAAGGGCATAAAGCCCGAAACCTGCAACCAAAAAACCAACTAATGGGGGGAGGTGGCATTTTAAAGCAATAAATCCTGCGATAAACGCAGTGGATATTAATATAAGTTCCATAACTTGTTGTTGTAGTTCCCTAGCTTAAAAAAACGGGCCGTGTTTATACAAACACGGCCCGCGGAAAATCAGAATTGTTTTCTTTAGTCTTCAAGAAGCTTTTGCAGTAACACACCGTTGAGCATGGCGCGCTTAATCATGGCAAAGGCTCCCATCGTAGGATGTTTATCGATCTGTGATGCTACAATAGGCAGGCCGCTATGGAAAGTCGTTAACGACTGATTCTCTACATTGCGCTTAATTGCAGGGAAAACAATCTCTTGTGCCTTCGTAATATCACCAGCAATGATAACTTTCTGAGGGTTAAACAGGTTAATCGTCATCGCGATAGCCTTACCTAACTGGTTTCCTACTCGAACTAAGCTTTGTTTCGCGAGTTCATCGCCATTGATTGCGTGGTCACAAACATCTTGAATCGTAATATGTTCAAGTTCCGTTAAAGAAGATTCATAGCCTTGCTTAATGAGCTTCTGTACTCGATCAACAATGGCAGGGTTTGCCGCTACGGTTTCAAGACAACCGAAGTTACCACACTGGCACTGTTCTCCTAGCGGATCAATTTGGATATGACCAATTTCACCCACGTTACGGTTATGGCCTAAGAAAACCTGGCCATTAACGATAATACCAGCACCCGTACCACGGTGCACACTGACCAAAATAGAATCTTGACTGTCTTTACTTGCACCGAAGTAGTGCTCAGCAAGCGCCATTCCTCTAACGTCATTACCAACAAAACAAGCCACATGGAAAGTGTCGCGAATAATGTCGCTCAATGCGAGGTTATCGATGTCCGTATTTGGCATGTACTCAACAACACCGGTTGTTGGGTTAACCAAGCCTGGAAGGGTGACACCAATGGCAATCAGTTGGTCGATCTTTGGCTGATGCTCAGCAATGAAAGCCTTGAGGTTATTGACCAAGCCTTGTGTAAGGTCTGATTGGTCTGAATAATCCAGGTCTTGTTGTTGGAAAGCCAACTCACGACCGCCAAGGTCATGAAGGCTTATTTGAATATAGTCTCTACCTAAGCGTACAGCGACAGAATGAAAAGGGTCGACTTCTGTGGTTAGGGAGATCGCGCGTCTACCGCCAGTAGACGCTTGTTGCGCAACCTCTTTAATGAGGCCGCGCTCCAAAAGTTGGCGGGTAATTTTTGTAACACTTGCCGGTGCGAGTTGGCTTACATCAGCCACTTGTATACGACTGATAGGCCCTTGCTGGTCTATTAGTCGGTATACCGCCGCACTGTTTAGTTGTTTAACTAAGTCTACGTTACCTATTTGTCCGCCATTCATACTTAATTGTGCTCGTATTGTCCATTAACAACAGTCGCTTTAACGTTAAAGTCTCGGTCAAATACAGCTAGGTTTGCAACCATGCCTTTTTTGATTCGACCTAGCTTGCTTTCTACACCGATAGCCGTAGCTGGGTATAGCGTAGCCATGCGAAGAGCTTCGTCTAAAGCGATACCAGCGTGCTCAACTGTATTCTGAACTGCTTCAATCATAGTCAGAGCTGAGCCGCCCAGTGTGCCGTTTTCATCAACACACTTACCATCTCGGTAATATACTTTCTTACCGACAAAAATAAAGTATTCCATGTCAGCACCTGCAGGAGCTGTGGCATCCGTCACTAATACTAACTTTTCTCCCTTGATTTTGTGCGCAATTCTGATGTTTGCGTAATCAACGTGGAAGCCGTCGGCGATGATACCTGCATAAACTTCTGGCGTGTCGTAAATCGCGCCAACAAGGCCAGGTTCACGACCAACCATAGGGGTCATTGCATTGAATAGGTGGGTAGCGAAAGTGATACCAGATTCGAAACTTTGTCGAGCTTCTGCGTAAGTCGCGTTTGTGTGGCCGATAGAAACGACAACGCCTGCTTTGTGTAGGCGCTCGATATGTTCTGGATCATTAAGCTCTGGTGCCAATGTTACTTTTGAAACTAGGTCGCTGTTCTCGCAAATCAGTTCAATCATTTCGCTGTCTGATTTACGAATGTGATCGACGCTGTGGATGCCTTTTTTTGCAACGTTTAGGTATGGACCTTCAAGGTGCAGACCTAGTGATTGGTTTTGGTACTGGTTGTGATATTCACGAGCTGCAGTAATAACTGCACGCATATCTTCGTCTGAAGAAGTGATGAGCGTTGGCAGGAAGCTAGTACAGCCTGATTTAAGGTTTGCTTCGTGCATGATCTGCATTGTTTCTGCCGTGATCTCATCGTTAAGCATTACACCGCCACAACCATTCAGTTGTAAGTCAATGAAACCTGGGCTTAGGTTTGCTCCGTTTAGATCGCGAACCTCGATTCCTTCTGGCAATTCAGAGATAGGACAGACTTTTTTGATCAGTTCATTTTCTATTACGACGGCATGATCGGTTAGAACATCACTACCAGTGTAAATTTTACAGTTACTTAGCGCGTACATAGTCAGCTAATCCTTATTTCGTGAGATCTTTTAAATTTGTTCGTTACCTAAATGTGGACTTAGTTTGCGAGCATCATTTACGTAACGATTTATCTTTTATGGGCGAACGGCTTCAAAATGGGAAGCTATTTAAGTTGTTGAAAAACATATGAACAATTGATCTTTATTATACATTTAGGTTCATTGTTAATGATTATTCATAGGGTAATCTAAAGTTAGGAATATCATGTTTTTGCCTAATGATTAGATTTGAATTTTATCTATAAACGCTCATTTTTTTGAATGATAAAATAAGTTTTATGATCTCGCTAGCAAAAACCTCTGGATTTGGTGAAAACTGGTGATTAGGATCACAAATGGTAAGGTTTTAATTTGCGGGGCAAAATTAATTGAATACACTGAATAGGACTAAATTGAGCGACTAAAATAAGTTTCTCAAATGAATTCTAAAAAATCCTATAGGGGGAAACAACTGGTGAATATTCTAGGATATGCACAGAAGCTAGGTAAGGCATTAATGCTACCTATCGCAACACTTCCGATTGCGGCGCTTCTACTACGTTTAGGTCAAGGCGATCTACTTGATATTCCATTCATGGCAGAAGCTGGTGGAGCTATCTTCAGTAACCTACCATTGCTATTTGGTCTAGGTATCGCGATTGGTCTTTCTAAAGACGGTAACGGCGCAGCAGGTCTTGCTGGTGCAGTTGCTTACTTCGTACTAACAGCGACAGCAACAACAATTAACGCTGACGTAAACATGTCATTCTTCGGCGGTATCTTCGCTGGTATCATCGCAGGTCACTCTTACAACGCTTTCCATGCAACACGTCTTCCTGAGTGGCTGGCTTTCTTTGCGGGTAAACGTTTAGTACCTATCATGGCTGGTCTATTTGCACTTGTTGCAGGTGCTGTGTCTGGTGTGGTTTGGCCTGGTGTTCAATCTGGTCTAGACGCACTGGCTCACGCAGTATCAACATCTGGCGCTATTGGTCAATTCGTTTACGGTACTCTTAACCGTGCACTTATCCCTGTAGGTCTACACCACGTATTGAACTCATACTTCTGGTTCGGTATGGGTACATGTCAAGAAATCATCGTTGCTGGTCAAGGCGCATTCGCTAACATCACTCAACTTTGTGTTGACCCATCACTAGCTAAAACTCTAGTTGTTGGCCAAGAGCACACATTCACATTCGCTAACTCTGTGACTCCAGAAATCACTACTGTAGTTAAAGAAGTGACTGAAACGGTTAAATCTGGCGACCTACACCGTTTCTTCGGTGGCGATAAAGGCGCTGGCGTGTTCATGAACGGTTTCTTCCCAGTAATGATGTTCGGTCTACCAGGTGCTGCACTTGCAATGTACCTAGCTGCTCCTGCTGAAAAACGCAGCCAAGTTGGTGGCGCACTGTTCTCAGTTGCATTCTGTTCATTCCTAACAGGTATCACAGAGCCGCTAGAATTCATGTTCGTATTCCTAGCTCCTGCTCTATACGCAATGCACGCTGTATTTACAGGTCTGTCTCTAGTAGTTGCAAACATGTTTGGTACTCTGCACGGTTTCGGTTTCTCTGCTGGTCTTATCGACTTCGTATTGAACTGGGGTCTAGCAACTAAACCATTCGTACTACTACTAATCGGTCTTGGTTTCGGTGCTCTATACTTCTTCACTTTCTCTTTCGCAATCCGCGCTTTCAACTTGAAATCGCCAGGTCGTGAAGATGATGACGAAGCTGTAGCCGCTCCTGCTGGCGACGCACCAAAAGGTGAAGTTGCACGTCAATACCTGAAAGCACTAGGTGGTCACGACAACCTAACTTCAATCGACGCTTGTATCACTCGTCTACGTCTAACTCTTAAAGACCGCTCTATCGCAGATGAAGCTGTTCTTAAGAAGCTTGGCGCTAAAGGTGTGGTTAAACTAGGTGAAAACAACCTACAGGTTATCCTAGGCCCACTAGCTGAAATCGTAGCTGGCGAAATGAAAGCTATCGGTGCAGGTGAAGACCTATCTGATGTAAAACTTCCATAGTGACGGAAGTACTTAATTAAGAAGTAAAGTTACTCTTAAGTAAGTTTCAAATTGAAAGCCTCCCAAACGGGAGGCTTTTTTGTGCCTACTGTTTAAGGTCAATGAACCCGGTTCGTTCTATTCTTCATCGAATAGCAGAAATAATCGCAATTAACGGACGGTTCTTATTGTGCAAAGGCGAAGAATTGTGGATGATTAGCAACAATGATCTTTCTATCTTTGACAGGCGCTGTAAGCGACCATTTTCATTGGTACAAAAGATAACTTTCTCTGACAATACTAAATACATAGAGGTGCTATAGATGAGTGAAGCTGAGGCTCGTCCATCGAATTTCATTCGCCAAATTATCGATAAAGATTTAGCGGATGGTACACACAGTAGCGTGCATACTCGTTTCCCGCCGGAGCCAAATGGCTACCTGCACATTGGTCACGCTAAATCTATTTGCTTGAACTTTGGTATTGCTCAGGACTACCAGGGACAATGTAATCTTCGTTTCGATGATACAAACCCTGAAAAAGAAGACGTTGAATACGTTGAGTCAATTAAGAATGATGTAAGCTGGTTAGGCTTTGAATGGTCTGGTGATATTTGTTACTCATCAAACTACTTCGATACGCTTTACGCTTATGCTGTGGAATTAATTAATAAAGGCTTAGCGTACGTTGACGAGCTAAGTCCTGATCAAATCCGTGAGTACCGTGGCACGCTAAAAGAGCCAGGTAAAGCGAGCCCATACCGTGATCGCAGCCCTGAAGAGAACTTAGCGTTGTTCGAAAAAATGCGTGACGGTGGCTTTGAAGAAGGTAAAGCGTGTCTACGTGCTAAGATCGACATGAGCTCTTCATTCATGGTTATGCGCGATCCTGTTATCTACCGTGTTCGTTTTGCTCACCACCATCAAACTGCTGATAAGTGGTGCATTTACCCAATGTACGACTTCACTCACTGTATCTCTGATGCGCTAGAGGGTATTACGCACTCTATCTGTACTCTTGAGTTCCAAGACAACCGTCGTTTGTATGACTGGGTTCTAGATAACATCACGATTGATTGCCAACCTCGTCAGTACGAGTTTAGCCGCCTGAATCTTGAATACACGGTAATGTCGAAGCGTAAGCTGAACCAACTTGTGGTTGAAAACCTAGTTCAAGGTTGGGATGACCCGCGTATGCCTACTATCTCTGGTTTGCGTCGTCGTGGCTTCACTTCAAGCTCGATTCGTGAATTCTGTAAACGTATTGGTGTGACTAAGCAAGAGAACATGATTGAGTTCGGTTCACTTGAATCTTGTATCCGTGATGATCTGAACGAAAATGCACCTCGTGCAATGGCTGTTCTTGACCCTATCAAGGTCGTGATTGAAAACTACGACGCTGATACAGTAGAAACATTGACGGTAGCAAACCACCCGAACAAGCCAGAAATGGGTACTCGTGAAGTACCATTTACACGTGAAGTTTGGATTGAGCGTGATGACTTCCGTGAAGAAGCAAACAAAAAGTACAAGCGTTTGGTTCTAGGTAAAGAAGTTCGTCTACGTGGTGCTTACGTGATCAAAGCTGAACGTATCGAAAAAGATGCAGAAGGCAACATTACGACTATCTTCTGTTCTTACGACAATGAAACATTGGGTAAGAACCCTGCAGATGGCCGTAAAGTGAAAGGCGTTATTCACTGGGTATCGGCTGATAAAGCGTTGCCTGCTGAGATTCGTTTATACGATCGTCTATTCACAGTGCCAAACCCTGCCGCTGCTGATGATTTCGCTGCAACGTTAAACCCTGAATCACTTGTTACGCTAAACGGTTTTGTTGAACCTAGCCTAGCAGAAGGTGTGGCAGAGCAAGCGTACCAGTTTGAACGTACAGGTTATTTCTGTGTAGATTCGAAAGACTCTAAAGCAGACGCGCTAGTATTCAACCGCACGGTTGGTCTACGTGACACTTGGGGTAAAACTGAGGCTTAATGACTTTGTTTTTCTCTACTCTATTTTTCCAAGCTCTGTTTCTCGGAGCTTAGTTTCTCAAGAGACGCTTAATAAAAAACCGGCTTAGAGCCGGTTTTTTTGTGTCTGGGAAATAACCAAATTGTGGGCCAAGCTACCGTGATTCTTAATACAATATCAGCCCAAATAAAAAACGCCGGCCTAAGCCAGCGTTCTGTGTTACTTCTTCGCTTTATGTGCGTCTGGGTTGCCTTTGCAATCCCCAGTGATGCTTTTACCATACAGATACAAACTGTGGTTAGTTAGCTGTACATTGTAGCGTTGAGCGATTTCTTTTTGTCTTTCTTCGATAAGATCATCAGAGAACTCGATAACTTCACCGCAGTCTAAACATACTAGGTGATCGTGGTGATGCTGTGTTGAAAGTTCGAATACAGACTTACCACCTTCAAAGTGGTGACGAGTTACAATGCCTGCATCATCGAATTGGTTTAGTACGCGATAAACGGTCGCAAGACCAATCTCTTCACCTAAGTCGATCAGCTTTTTATATAAATCTTCAGCACTAATATGTTGGCAGTCTGGTTGTTGTAATACTTCTAAAATTTTGAGCCGTGGGAGGGTCACTTTAAGACCAGCATCTTTTAGCGCTTGATTATTGTCTGACATATACTTTCCTGTTGATGATCTGCAGCAATTAACAGAATTCAATATTAATACCATTATAGTTTAGTCAGGCATAACAATAAACCACGAACTTCAAAGGGTTACTCACTGACATCACAATCTGTTTTGTAAATTGGAAGTATCTCACTTATAGTGGAGGTACGACCAGCCAGGTGACGGTGTTTTTTGATATGAACATGGATTGTTGTTATGAATAAGCAACTCGCAAAAATATATAAACCTAATATTGTAAAATTTGCACTCAATATTTGGCCTCCCTTTTGGGGCTCGGGAATTCGAATAGCCCACATTAGCGCTGACTTTAGGGTTGTTAAGACTGTGCTCAAGTTGCGGTGGTGGAATAAGAACGCTAATCGGACTCAATATGGCGGCAGTATCTTTTCTCTTACCGATCCCGTTTACTCGTTAATGTTAATGGGGATTTTAGGTGAGCGATATTATGTTTGGGATAAAGAGGCGAGTATTAACTTTATCAAGCCTGGTCAATCCGACTTGTATGCAGACTTTGAGATAAGCCAAGGGCAACTTGAGGATATCTATCGTCAGACACAACTTGGTGAGAAGTGTTTCCCCGAATTTATCATCCACGTTAAAGATAAGCAGGGAAGTGTGGTTTCGGAAATTCAGCGAACTCTCTATGTGAGAAAGAAGCCACAATTTAGAGAGGATGACGAAGCATTAGAAGCTGAGTGTTGATTGATAAATATTGAATAGAAAAAAACCTCCTATAAGGAGGTTTTTTCATATCTACATAACGGTCATTAATTGTAACAATTAATGACCGCTAATGAATTAGTCTTCAAGCTCTGCTAGGCACATCTCTTCGTGGATTTGTTTAACCCAGTTAGATACACGCTCATCAGTCAGCTCAGGTTGACGGTCTTCATCGATACATAGACCAACGAACTGGCTGTCATCGCCTTCAACTAAACCTTTCGATGCTTCGAATTCGTAGCCTTCAGTTGACGTGTGACCTAGGATAGTACCGCCTTTTGCTTCAACGATATCACGGATAGTACCCATAGCATCGCAGAAGTATTCTGCGTAATCTTCTTGGTCGCCACAACCAAAAATAGCAACAAGCTTAGTTGAGAAATCAATAGCTTCTAGCTCAGGGAAAAAGTCATCCCAATCACATTGTGCTTCGCCGTAGTACCACGTAGGGATACCAAGCAGCAGCAGATCGAAGTTATCGATATCTTCTTTGCTGCTTTTTGCAATGTCTTGAACTTGAACGAGCTGCTTGCCCAATTGCTTTTGAATCATCTTAGCAACAGCTTCAGTGTTACCTGTATCGCTACCAAAGAAGAGACCTACACTTGCCATAGAATCATTACCTTTCATTTTGTCTGTTGTCGGTGTAATAAAGTTCGGAGGAAATCGTTAGATTCCAGTTCCTTCCCAGCTTAGTTGGATTATCCCTTTTGCGATAAAGCCTGCGCAGCCAAGGAAAAGTACTAACCATACGATACGACGACCAAATGCAGGAACATTTCCCTGCTTTAGAACGTCTTTAATTGCCATTCCGATTAGAAAGAAAATCGCGGCAAACAGAAGATCTAAACCAACAGATTCAATGATGTTCATGTAGTCGTAAAGCATGGGAACCTTATATACCAAATTTGCTTGGGCGCACTATATCACTGTTGTGAGATAAAGTTAATCTGCTGTGATTACACAGCTCTCATTTATATCGACTAATCAACCTATCTAAGTGATGAATTTTCTTATTGCACGGAGCACTTCAGCGGGCTTTTCCGCGTGTAGCCAATGTCCAGTATTGGCGATAACATGTGCCTTTGCGTTGGAAAACTGCTGTTGAACGGCGGTTTGATGTTCAGCCGTCAGGTAATCTGAGTCACCACCCTTGATTAGCAAGGTTTTGACCGAGGTTTTGTCAATCGGTTCCCAACCAATAATCTGTGGGTAGTTGTTTAATAGCGAGGCAACATTGAAACGCCATTCCATGATGCCTTGTTCTGATTTGAACAAAGATTTCGTTAAAAACTGGCGAACCCCATCAATTTCGATATGTTTTGCGAGGACCTTAAGCGCCTCTGAGCGTGATGTCGGTTTTTCTTCTATCACAGCTTGTAGGCCTGCGAATACGTTGTCGTGACGACTTTGGGTGTACGCGACTGGTGCCATATCTAAGACAATCAATTTATGCAGCGTCAGATGTTGTGTCAGTGCCATCGCTACCTTGCCACCCATCGAGTGACCAATCACAGTGACACCTTCTAACTCAAGATCATTCAGCAGTTGAGCCACATCTTGTGCCATAGCTTGATAATTATGAGTGTCATTATGGAAAGATTGGCCGTGGTTACGTAGATCGATGCTAAGTACCTGATGATCGGTTTTTAGATCCCTAGCGAGCAAGCCAAGGTTGTCCAAATTTCCGAATAATCCATGGATCAAAACAATGGTGTGACCCTCACCTTCAATTTTATAGTTGAGCTGTACTGACATTTTTATCTTATTCATGGTGGGTTTGACGTAGAGTATCCGCGCGGATCTCGCTATAATCCCTCAGAGTTTAAACATTGAGATTGTGAAAAGCGAATGAAAACAATTGAGGTTGATGAGGACCTATACCGTTTTATTGCGGGTCAGACAGAACGTATTGGCGAAAGCGCTTCAGATATTCTGCGCCGCTTGTTACTGGTTGATAACCAAGGCACGGTTCCGATCGAAGAGATCGTTGAGCCAAAAGGTATCGTTGTTAGCAAAGAGGTAGGCTTTACTCCAGAGAAGTTCGATGGCGTTAAAGAAATGCGCTCACTACTAATATCAGATGAGTTTGCATCACTAAAGAAAGCCATTGATCGTTTCATGCTTGTGTTATCAACACTGCATAAAATCGACCCTTTAAGCTTTTCAGAAGCAACTCAAGTAAAAGGCCGTAAGCGTGTTTACTTTGCAGACAACGAAGCGACATTGTTAGCAAACGGCAACACAACTAAGCCTAAAGCTATTCCACAAAGTCCTTTTTGGGTTATTACGAATAACAATACAAGCCGAAAAAGACAGATGGTTGAACAGCTTATGAGCCGCATGAGTTTCCAAGCAGAATTGATAGAAAAAGTAACAGGTTCAATTTAACGAAATCTGATTTAAACCTCATAATATCCATGGCTAAGAAGATATTATGAGGTTTTTTTGTTTTTAAATTTTATATAAGGATGTCGATAATGGCTATGCACCCTCGTGCCGGGCAGAAAGCTCTGCAGGAAGATCTTCATAATATCCCGGCTTTAGTTGCAAACTATTTCTTACAGCAACCGGATGCTACTAACCCAGATCATAAAGTACTGTTCGGTACTTCAGGTCACCGCGGTACAGCAGACAAATCAACATTTAATGAAAACCACATTCTAGCGATCGCACAAGCGGTTGTTGAGGTTCGTGCCGATCAAGGTACAACAGGACCACTTTTCTTAGGCAAAGATACTCACGCTCTATCTGAGCCTGCTTTTTCTACGGTTATTGAAGTGCTAGTTGCAAACGGCGTTGAAGTTATCGTTCAAGAAAACAATGGCTTTACTCCAACTCCAGGTATCTCGCACGCGATTCTTACGCATAACCTAGTGAATGACAAAAAAGCAGACGGCATTGTTATCACGCCTTCGCATAACCCACCACAAGACGGGGGTATTAAATACAATCCGACACACGGTGGCCCTGCTGAGGCTGAGCTAACTCAAGCGATTGAAGATCGTGCGAATGTGATCATTGCTGAGCAAATGCAAGGCGTTAAGCGCACTCCTATCGCACAGGCTAAACAGTCTGAGCTAGTGAAAGAAGTTGATTTAGTTGCTCCTTACGTTGCTGACTTGGTTAACGTTGTTGATATGGAAGCAATCCAGAAAGCAAACATCAAGATTGGTGTTGATCCACTGGGTGGTAGCGGTATTGATTACTGGCGTCAAATTGGCAAAGCGTACAACCTAGACCTGACTCTGGTCAGTGAAGCTGTTGATCCTTCGTTCCAATTTATGTCTCTAGACAAAGATGGTGTGGTTCGTATGGACTGTTCTTCTCCATACGCAATGGCAGGTTTACTGGCTCTTAAAGACGACTATCAACTAGCATTTGGTAACGACCCTGACTACGATCGCCACGGTATTGTTACGCCAAAAGGCTTGATGAATCCCAACCACTTCCTAGCAGTGTGTATTGATTACCTATACCGCAACCGTGAAGGTTGGGGTAAAGACGTTGCAGTGGGTAAAACACTGGTATCAAGTGCTCTGATTGACCGCGTTGTTGCTGACTTAGGTCGCGAGCTTTGCGAAGTGCCAGTGGGATTCAAATGGTTCGTTGATGGCCTATATAACGGTCAGTTTGGTTTCGGTGGTGAAGAGAGCGCGGGTGCATCTTTCTTACGTAAAGACGGAACGCCTTGGTCAACAGATAAAGATGGCCTAATTCTTTGCCTGCTTGCGGCTGAGATCACAGCAGTAACGGGTAAGAACCCACAAGAATACTACGAAGAGCTTGCTGCTAAACACGGTGAGTCTAAGTATAACCGTATTCAAGCGGTAGCAAATGGTGCACAAAAAGACGTACTTAAGAAGCTGTCTCCAGAGATGGTTTCTGCTGAGACGCTTGCTGGTGATGCAATTACTGCACGCCTAACGCATGCTCCAGGTAATGGCGCTGCGATTGGCGGCCTAAAAGTGACGACTGAGAACGGTTGGTTTGCCGCTCGTCCATCAGGTACTGAAGACATCTATAAGATCTACTGTGAAAGCTTTAAAGGCGAAGAGCACCTAAAAGCAATCGAAGCAGAAGCTCAAGAGATTGTTAATCAAGTATTTGCAGCCGCTGGCCTATAATCGAATACAGATTAGTAGAGTTACAAGGTAAATAGTGAAAGGGTTGATGTGAAAGCATCAGCCCTTTTTTATAGTTTGTGGATAAAGCGGCTAGGACTAAGTGGTTGAATAACTGAATAGATTATCCGTGTGGCCAACTTTGTGGCATCACAAACCAAAACTGCCCTGATTTAGTTTGTCCATGAACGAAGCGATCACCAAACTCGGTGATAGGCTCGCAGGTGAAATCATCAGTGCCCGCTGCCCATTGCTCTTTGGTGAGAGGGTAGAGCACTTCCGTAATTAAATGAGCTTGGTTTTGATAGCACCAAAAACCGTTTACTTGGCTCGAATTAATGTCATAGCCCAAACATTCAGTAGGTACTTTTTGATCTAAGAAGGGGTTGGTATATAGGCGACCCTGCATGAGGAGGTGCTTTGAGTCGACATCAATCTCTGGATATTGCTCAACAAAGGCCGTTGAAGACGACATACCCAGCTGGTGGCTCAACATACGATCGAGCTTCTTATCCAATTGATCATGAGAGTTTGGCCCAAACCATGTTTGTTCATGGAGCAGGTAAAACTTAATCGCCACTTCCCAATGTTGCAGTTTTTGGCTGCTCTCTTCTTCAAGAATAAAGTCGATTGCACCGAGAGTTCTACCTTCCACATTGATCTGAATCTCGTCGTGCTTTATCGAGTAATTCGGTGAGGCAACGATGACTTGTTCGCATAGATGCTGGTAGAGGAAACCTAATCTAGGATTACCATCATAAGTATGTGATGAGTCGATGGCATGGTGGCTAGAGAATGCACTGAGATCCGAAACCGGTGGCTTGATTTCTAGTAATGGCGGTGAGTCGATGACCCATTGGTAAAAACGTTGCAGTGCTGTCATCTGTTCCTCATAAACTAGCTCTTTATAAACATAACCCTGGGGCTTTCGACATTCTACCCGTAAATTGATATAACGACGTTATTATAAAGGTAAGCTGGAAATAAAAATGAATAACTTACAATTAGAAAAGCTACTTAACGAAAAACTGCAGCCACAGCAAATTAAAGATTACTGCCCGAATGGTTTACAGGTTGAAGGTGCGTCAGAAGTAAAGCGTATCGTTACTGGTGTCACGGCCTCTCAAGCCTTGATTGATAAAGCGGTAGAACTGAACGCAGACGCTTTGTTAGTCCATCACGGATTTTTCTGGAAAGGCGAGTCAGAAGCAATTCGTGGCATGAAGGGTAAGCGCATTCGTACCCTGATTAAAAACGACATCAACCTTTTAGGATACCATCTCCCACTAGATATCCACCCTGAGCTTGGTAACAACGCCAAGCTTGCAGAGTTGCTTGATATCGAAGTCGAAGGCGGTTTGGAAGGGCACCCACAATCTGTTGCGATGTTTGGCAAGTTGAGTGCACCAATGACGGGTGCAGAGTTTGCTGCAAAAATTGACCAAGTTCTAAATCGTAAACCACTGCATATCGCTCCAGAAAACCAAGTCAAAATGATTACGACTGTCGGTTGGTGCACTGGTGGTGGTCAAGACTACATTGAGTTAGCTGCGTCTCAAGGTATTG
The DNA here is from genome assembly GCF_041464685.1 of Vibrio sp. 10N.237.312.B06. Classification (NCBI taxonomy): domain Bacteria; kingdom Pseudomonadati; phylum Pseudomonadota; class Gammaproteobacteria; order Vibrionales; family Vibrionaceae; genus Vibrio; species Vibrio sp. 10N.237.312.B06. The sequence goes on along the minus strand of NZ_JBFSPI010000053.1, from coordinate 18,251 downwards.
ATGCGTTTATCTCTGGTGAAATTTCAGAGCGCACAACTTACTCAGCACGTGAACAAGACATTCATTACTTTGCCGCAGGCCACCACGCAACAGAACGTTATGGTGTGAAGGCATTAGGTGAGTGGCTAGCGAAAGAGCATGGCTTAGCTGTTGAGTTTATCGATATCGACAACCCGGTATAACAAGAAAATATGGGATGTAGGATACGAGTCACTATAAATTTGTACCCGTCGATGAGACTGGCTAGTTAGAACTCTAATGGATTTTATTTCGAGAGATCTCAAGTAATTCGTCATTCCCTAGACTGACGAAGGAAGGAGTAGGGAATCTCTAAAAGCTTGTCGATACAATTAGTGAGATCCCCAACCCGCTCGTCCCTCACTCTTGAGGATGACGGAGTTGAGAGCATATAAAAGAAAAGGGTTGATGTTAATACATCAACCCTTTTTGATTTTAATCGATTAGAAAAGTCGAAACTTTACTATTCGCGCTCGTGTAGAGCTTGGAAATCACGCTGTTCTTCACCAGTGTACAACTGACGAGGACGACCGATGCGGTTCGTCGGATCGCTGTGCATTTCGTTCCAGTGTGCAATCCAACCGATAGTACGAGACATCGCGAAGATTACTGTGAACATTGATACCGGAATACCGATCGCTTTCAGAATGATACCTGAGTAGAAATCTACGTTCGGGTATAGTTTCTTCGATACAAAGTACTCATCAGAAAGAGCTATGCGCTCAAGTTCCATTGCAACGTCAAGTAGTGGATCTTGAATGTTCAGCTCTTTAAGTACTTCGTGGCACGCTTCGCGCATTACCGTTGCACGCGGATCGTAGTTCTTGTAAACACGGTGACCGAAGCCCATTAAACGGAACGGGTCATCTTTGTCTTTTGCTTTTGCTACGTACTCTTCAATGTTGTCTACGCTACCGATCTCTTCAAGCATCATTAGACAAGCTTCGTTAGCACCGCCGTGAGCCGGACCCCACAAAGAAGCGATACCAGCAGCAATACAAGCAAATGGGTTTGCACCCGAAGAACCAGCTAAACGAACCGTTGACGTTGAAGCATTTTGTTCGTGATCTGCGTGTAACGTAAAGATTTTGTCCATTGCGCGAGCAACAACAGGGTTTACTTCATATTCTTCACATGGATTTGCATACATCATGTGCAGGAAGTTTTCTGCGTAGCCTAGGTCATTGCGTGGGTAGATAAACGGTTGACCGATAGAATATTTGTAACACATTGCAGCCAGTGTTGGCATTTTTGAAATTAGGCGGTATGCCGCAATTTCACGGTGTGTGTCGTTATTAACATCTAATGAATCATGATAGAACGCAGCAAGCGCACCTACCACACCACACATAACAGCCATTGGGTGAGCATCACGGCGGAAGCCGTGGAAGAAACTAGCAATTTGCTCATGAACCATGGTGTGACGCGTGACAGTCGTCTTGAACTCTTCGTATTGAGCTCGAGAAGGAGCTTCGCCGTATAAAAGAATGTAACAAACTTCTAAGTAATCAGCATTATTGGCCAGTTGATCAATTGGATAACCACGGTGTAGAAGGATACCTTTTCCACCGTCAATATAAGTGATTTGCGATTCACAAGATGCAGTGGCAAGAAAACCAGGATCAAAAGTGAAAAAACCATTAGAACCCAGTGTACGAACGTCGATGACTGGAGTACCAAGTACACCTTCTGTAATCGGCAATTCGATCGGCGCTTGACCTTCAATATGAAGGGTAGCTTTCTTATCCGCCATAACAATCTCCTTTGTTATTATTAATCCGTCCAGGATGTTTATGTGCCATTTTTTTACTGGTCTTACGTCAGAAAGTCAATTTTTCTGCAGCTTTGTGTGCACTTGTTAGTGTTTTTTACATTAAATTCGTTAAAAGTCTGTGCTGTGTAGCATTATTTGTTGCATCAATTGTATTAGAATGTTGCCAGCCGTATAGTGGCGCTGAAAAGTTTGGTTAAAACCTTATAAATGCAAGGCTAAGAAGAAATGTGAGGTGTCTTCGGAAACCTGGCTGTTAACAATTATTTTACAATTATCTAAGGCTCAACTTACGTTATTTGTTAAGTTAATGTTAAATTTTGAGGGTTTGCAATCAAATTTTGTCCATAACAATACATAAGGTTATTTAATGACCATCATGCTCAATGGAGCTGAGTGAGCGAGCCCGTGAAAGAAAGAAAGACAAGACCTGTTAATTTAGATTTACAGACCATCCACTTTCCTATCACAGCAATAGCTTCCATCCTACACCGTGTGTCTGGGGTGATTACTTTTGTTGCGATCGGAATTCTGCTTTGGTTACTATCCATTTCCCTCTCTTCCCCTGTAGGCTTTATGGAAGCTAGCGACATTGTCGACGGTTTCTTCGTGAAGTTTATTCTGTGGGGCATTTTAACCGCTTTGGCTTACCACATTGCTGGTGGTATTCGTCACCTTCTTATGGACCTTGGTCACTTTGAAGAGCTGGAATCTGGCGCTAAGAGCGCGAAGGTTGCATTCGCAGCAACAGCGGTATTGTCTCTACTAGCGGGGATCTTAGTATGGTAAACAACGTTTCTACTTTTGGTCGTAATGGTGTGCATGATTATCTATTGATTCGTGCAACAGCCATCATTATGACGCTTTACACTATCTACCTAGTGAGCTTTTGTGCTTTCTCAGGTGATATTTCTTACGCATCTTGGACGCAATTCTTTGGTGGTACTTTCACTAAAGTCTTCACCATGTTAGCGCTTACTTCAATTTTGGTTCACGCGTGGATCGGCTTGTGGCAAGTACTAACTGACTACATCAAATGTGCAAAATTGCGCGTTGGTCTTCAAGTCGGTGTTGTTGCGGTTCTTCTAGGATATTTCTTCTCTGGTCTGTTTATTTTGTGGGGTGCGTAAGTGACTATTCCTGTTCGTGAGTTTGATGCTGTAGTAATTGGCGCTGGTGGTGCTGGTATGCGCGCCGCGCTACAAATTTCTGAGCAAGGCCTATCTTGTGCGTTGCTTTCTAAAGTTTTCCCAACTCGTTCTCATACTGTATCTGCGCAAGGTGGTATCACCGTTGCTCTTGGTAATGCGCATGAAGATCACTGGGAGCAACACATGTACGATACGGTAAAAGGTTCCGATTACATCGGCGACCAAGATGCTATCGAATACATGTGTAAAAATGGTCCTGAGTCGGTTATCGAACTAGAAAAAATGGGTCTTCCATTTTCTCGTTTTGATAACGGTAGTATTTACCAACGTCCGTTTGGTGGCCAATCTAAGAATTTTGGTGGTGAGCAAGCGGCTCGTACCGCAGCGGCAGCCGACCGTACTGGTCACGCACTGTTACACACGCTTTACCAACAAAACATTAAACACAAAACGACGGTTTTCTCTGAGTGGTATGCACTGGATCTTGTTAAAAACGAAGATGGTGCAATCTTAGGTACTACCGCGCTTTGTATGGAGACGGGTGAGGTTTGCTACTTCAAAGCGAAGGCAACAATCCTTGCTACTGGTGGTGCTGGTCGTATTTACGCATCAACAACCAATGCTCACATTAACACTGGTGACGGTGTTGGCATGGCGATTCGTGCAGGCGTTCCAATGCAAGACATCGAAATGTGGCAGTTCCACCCAACGGGTATCGCTGGCGCAGGTGTTTTGGTAACAGAAGGTTGTCGTGGTGAAGGTGGTTACCTTCTCAATAAAGACGGCGAGCGCTTCATGGAACGTTATGCTCCGAATGCTAAAGATTTAGCTGGTCGTGATGTTGTAGCTCGTTCGATGATGGTTGAGATTCGTGAAGGTCGTGGTTGTGATGGTCCATGGGGTCCACACATCAAGCTGAAACTCGATCACCTAGGTAAAGAGACGCTTGAATCTCGTCTACCGGGTGTATGTGAGCTTTCTCGTACGTTCGCTCACGTTGATCCTGTTAAAGAACCAATTCCTGTAATCCCAACGTGTCACTACATGATGGGGGGTGTTCCTACACAGGTTTCTGGTCAAGCAATTAAACAAACTGAAGACGGTACAGACGTTGAAATTCAAGGTCTATTCGCTTGTGGCGAAATCGCTTCAGTATCAGTACACGGTGCAAACCGTCTAGGTGGCAACTCGCTACTTGATTTGGTTGTGTTCGGTCGTGCGACAGGTCTTCACCTTGGTGAGACTTTGAACAAACAAGCTGAAGCAAAACCTGCAACTGAAGCTGACATTGAACGTTCACTAGAGCGCTACAATCGTTGGGAAAACAGTACTGACGGTGAAGATCCTGCGGTAATTCGTAAAGACCTTCAGCTATGTATGCAGAACAACTTCTCTGTATTCCGTGAAGGTAAAGCGATGGCTGACGGCTTAGAAGAGCTGAAAGTGATTCGTGAGCGTCTTAAAAATGCACACCTTTCAGACAAGTCGACTGAGTTCAACACGCAACGTATTGAGTGTTTAGAGCTTGAAAACTTGATGGAAACGGCATTCGCAACCGCGGTTGCAGCAAACTTCCGTACAGAGAGTCGTGGAGCGCATGCTCGTTTCGACTTCCCAGATCGTGATGATGAGCAATGGCTATGCCATTCTCTGTACAACCCTGAATCAGAAAGTATGACTAAGCGTGGCGTGAACATGGAACCTATCCATCGTGAAGCATTCCCGCCGAAAGCACGTACGTACTAAGGAGATATGACCATGAAACTGAATTTCTCTTTATACCGTTACAACCCAGATGTGGACCAGAAACCTTACATGAAAGAGTACACCCTAGAGGTGGAAGAAGGCTCTGACATGATGCTTTTGGATGCGCTTATTCTTTTGAAAGAGCAAGATCCAACGATTTCATTCCGTCGTTCATGCCGTGAAGGTGTATGTGGTTCTGATGGTTTGAACATGAATGGTAAAAATGGATTGGCGTGTATCACGCCACTGTCTGCACTTTCTGGCCAAGATAAGATCGTAATTCGCCCACTTCCAGGTTTGCCTGTTGTGCGTGACTTAATCGTAGACATGACTCAGTTCTACGATAACTACGAAAAAGTTAAGCCGTTCTTAGTGTCTGATGGCAATGTGCCACCGGCTCGTGAAAACCTACAAAGCCCTGATGAGCGTGCTCATTTAGATGGTTTGTATGAATGTATTATGTGTGCATGTTGTACGACTTCATGCCCATCATTCTGGTGGAATCCAGATAAGTTCATCGGACCAGCAGGCCTACTTGCAGCATACCGTTGGCTAATAGATAGCCGAGATACGGCGACAGACGAACGTCTGTCCGATCTTGATGATGCATTTAGCGTTTTTCGTTGCCATGGCATCATGAATTGTGTAAGTGTTTGTCCTAAGGGATTAAATCCGACGAAAGCGATTGGTCACATTAAGACCATGCTAGTGAATCGTTCGGTTTAAGTTATATAAAAATTGCCGCCCTAGAAGTTTTGGGGCGGCCTTTTAATAGCTCGGCATAGACCGCAGCAAACGTGAAAACTACTGGTTAAGGGAAAATATGCACAACGGCGTGATGAAGGCATGGCTCGAGTCTTCACACTTGGCTGGCGCCAATGCAACGTACGTAGAAGAACTCTATGAACTGTATCTAAGTGACCCCGATTCGGTAAGTGACGAATGGAGAAGTGTTTTTGAAGAACTGCCTGTGCAAGCTTCAGAAGCAGTGGAACAACCACACTCTCGTGTTCGTGAATACTTCCGTCGACTCGCTCAAGAAACAAAGCATTACAGTGTCCAAGTTAGTGATCCAGATGTCGATGCGAAACAAGTAAAGGTTCTGCAACTTATTAATGCCTATCGATTCCGAGGGCATCAATCAGCAAATCTAGACCCCCTAGGTTTATGGGAAAGAGATACAGTCGCTGAACTGGATCCTTCTTTCCACACTCTTACCGAAGATGACCTCAATGAGACGTTTAACGTCGGCTCTTACGCTATTGGCCAAGAGACGATGGTGCTTCGAGATTTGTACAAATCTTTAAAGCAAACTTATTGTGGTTCGATTGGTGCTGAATACATGCACATGACTAACACAGAGCAAAAGCGTTGGATCCAACAACGTTTAGAGTCTGTTTCTGGTCAACCCTCTTTCGATAAAGAAGAAAAGCAAGCTTTCCTAGAAGAGCTAACGGCTGCTGAAGGTCTTGAGCGCTATCTTGGTGCTAAATTCCCAGGCGCAAAACGCTTCTCGTTGGAAGGTGGTGATGCGTTGATCCCAATGACGAAGGAAATTATTCGTCATGCTGGTGGACAAGGCATGCGTGAAGTTGTTGTTGGTATGGCTCACCGTGGTCGTCTAAACATGCTGGTCAATGTGCTTGGTAAAAAGCCACAAGACCTGTTTGACGAGTTTGCGGGCAAGCACAGCGATGACTCGTGGGGCACTGGTGATGTGAAATACCACCAAGGTTTCTCTGCGGATTTCGCAACCCCAGGCGGCAACGTTCACTTAGCACTTGCATTTAACCCATCTCACTTAGAAATCGTAAACCCGGTAGTTATCGGTTCAGTACGTGCTCGACAAGATCGTCTAGACGATAAAGACGGCAGCCGTGTACTTCCAATTACTATCCACGGTGATTCAGCTATCGCTGGTCAGGGTGTAGTGCAAGAGACGTTTAACATGTCTCAAGCGCGTGGTTTCTGTGTCGGTGGTACGGTTCGTATCGTTGTAAACAACCAAGTTGGTTTTACGACGTCTAACCCTCGCGATACACGTTCTACGATGTACTGTACAGATATCGCGAAGATGGTTCAGGCTCCGATTTTCCACGTTAATTCTGATGATCCAGAAGCGGTTGCGTTCGTAGCGCGTCTTGCATTGGATTACCGTAATACCTTCAAGCGTGATGTTGTTATTGATTTGGTTTGTTACCGTCGCCACGGTCACAACGAAGCCGATGAGCCGAATGCAACACAGCCTTTGATGTACCAAAAAATCAAGAAGCATCCAACACCACGTAAGCTTTACGCTGACGTGCTAATGGAGCGCGGTGAGTTTGGTATTGATACGGCAACTCAACTGGTTAACGAATATCGTGATGCACTTGATCACGGTGAAGTTGTGGTTAAAGAGTGGCGCCCAATGGCACTTCACTCTGTGGACTGGTCGCCTTATCTAGGTCATGACTGGAACATCGAGTGGGATAACAAGATTGATATCGAGCGCCTGAAAGAGCTTGGTACTAAACTTTGCCAATACCCAGACAGCCACAAGCTGCAAAGCCGAGTAAATAAACTGTACAACGATCGAACTGCCATGGTGAATGGTGAGAAACAAGTCGATTGGGGTATGGCTGAAACTCTGGCTTACGCAACACTTGTTGACGACGGTAAGCGTATTCGTATCTCTGGCCAAGATTCAGGTCGTGGTACGTTCTTCCACCGTCACTCAGTACTGCACAATCAATCAGATGCAAGCACGTATGTTCCTCTTGCGAACATTCATGATAAACAAGGGCCATTCCAAGTGTTTGACTCTGTGTTATCTGAAGAAGCGGTACTCGCATTTGAGTATGGTTATGCGACAGCAGAGCCAAGCGGTCTCACCCTTTGGGAAGCACAATTTGGTGATTTCGCAAACGGTGCACAAGTTGTTATCGACCAATTCATTTCATCAGGTGAGCAAAAGTGGGCACGTCTATGTGGTCTAACTATGTTGCTTCCTCACGGTTATGAAGGCCAAGGCCCAGAGCACTCTTCTGCGCGTCTAGAGCGTTACCTTCAGTTATGTGCTGAACAAAACATGCAGGTTGTTGTTCCTTCAACACCAGCTCAGGTTTACCACATGATTCGCCGTCAGGTTGTTCGACCAATGCGTCGTCCACTGATTGTAATGTCACCTAAGTCATTGCTTCGTCACCCTCTGTGTACATCTTCTCTTGAAGATTTGGCAGAAGGCACGTTCCAACCAGCTATCGCAGAAATTGATGATCTGGCTCCTGAGAACGTAAAACGCGTCGTGTTCTGTTCAGGTAAGGTTTACTTTGACCTGCTTGACCAAAGACGTAAGAACGAGCAAGACGATGTCGCTATTGTGCGTATTGAGCAACTTTACCCGTTCCCTTATGAGGACGTGAGAGCTGCAATCGCACAATACACAAATGTAGTCGATTACGTTTGGTGTCAAGAAGAGCCACAAAACCAAGGTGCTTGGTACAGTAGCCAACATAATTTCCGAGCTGCTATCCCAGTAGGTGCTGATATTCAATACGCAGGTCGTCCTGCATCAGCATCACCAGCTGTTGGCTATATGTCGGTACACTTGAAACAACAAAAGGCGTTAGTTGACGACGCTTTGACCCTACTTAAGAACTAGAAGTAAAAGGAAAATACGCACATGACAATTGAAATTCTGGTTCCAGATTTACCTGAATCTGTGGCTGATGCAACAGTTGCTACTTGGCACAAAAAACCGGGCGAAGCGGTTGCACGTGATGAAGTCATTGTAGATATCGAAACAGATAAAGTAGTTCTAGAAGTACCGGCTCCTGAAGCGGGTGTTCTGGAAGCTATCATCGAAGAAGAGGGTGCTACGGTACTTTCTAAGCAGCTTCTGGCTAAAATTAAGCCTGGTGCTGTCGCTGGTGAACCAACTAAAGACACGACTGAAGATACAGAAGCTTCTCCTGATAAACGCCACAAAGCGGCACTGACAGAAGAAAGCAACGACGCACTAAGCCCTGCTGTTCGTCGTCTTCTTGCAGAGCACAACCTACAACCAGCTGACGTTAAAGGCACTGGTGTTGGTGGTCGTATTACTCGTGAAGACATTGACGCACACCTTGCAGCAGCGAAAGCGGCTCCGGCAGCAGCCTCTGCACCAGCAGTTGAAGCGCCAGCAGCGGCTCGTAGCCAAAAACGCGTGCCTATGACTCGCCTACGTAAGACAGTTGCAAACCGTCTTCTAGAAGCGAAGAACAGCACAGCTATGCTGACTACTTTCAACGAAGTGAACATGAAGCCAATCATGGATCTTCGTAAGCAGTACAAAGACCAATTCGAGAAGCGTCATGATACGCGTCTTGGTTTCATGTCTTTCTACGTGAAAGCAGTAACAGAAGCACTGAAGCGTTTCCCAGAAGTGAACGCTTCTATCGATGGTACAGATATCGTTTACCACAACTACTTCGACATCAGCATGGCAGTATCAACGCCACGTGGTCTAGTAACTCCAGTACTGAAAGACTGTGACACACTAGGTTTCGCTGACATTGAAAAAGGCATCAAAGAGCTAGCAATCAAAGGCCGTGACGGCAAGCTAACTGTTGATGAGTTGATGGGTGGTAACTTCACTATCACGAACGGTGGTGTATTTGGCTCTCTAATGTCTACGCCAATCATCAACCCGCCTCAAGCGGCAATTTTGGGTATGCACAAAATCCAAGATCGTCCAATGGCTGTTGATGGCAAGGTTGAGATCTTACCAATGATGTACCTAGCGCTTTCTTACGATCACCGTCTAATCGACGGCCGAGAATCAGTTGGCTTCCTAGTGACAATCAAAGAGCTCCTAGAAGATCCTGCACGTCTGCTATTAGACGTTTAGTATCTCTAAAACGTCTAGTTAACCCGGTTAGCTAGACGTAAAAAGTTTCAAAGGCTAGGCTGCTCAACGTCTGGCCTTCAATTGAACTGTAAAGCCATTAGAAAATGGACAGCAGTTGATTTGAGAAGACCCTACAGACGTACCACAGGAAACTGTGTCGTTATGGAAATAATAATCCCTTAAGGGAAAATAAACGGAATATCAAAATGAATTTGCATGAATACCAAGCCAAACAGCTGTTTGCAGAATTCGGTTTGCCTGTACCAGAAGGTTTCGCATGTGATACAGCACAAGAAGCTTTCGAAGCTGCAGGTCGTATCAGTACAGCCAAGAAAGTCGTTAAGTGTCAAGTACACGCTGGTGGTCGCGGTAAAGCGGGCGGCGTAGAGCTACATGACACCAAAGAAGGCGTTAAAGAGTTTGCACAAAAGTGGCTAGGTAAAAACCTAGTGACTTACCAAACAGACGCTAATGGTCAACCTGTAACAAAGATCCTAGTTGAAGAAGCATCGAACATTGCTAACGAACTTTACCTAGGTGCTGTTGTTGACCGTGCAACGCGCAAAATTGTATTCATGGCGTCAACTGAAGGCGGCGTGGACATTGAGAAAATCGCTGAAGAAACTCCAGAGTTGATTCACCAATCAGCGATCGATCCTCTAGTGGGCCCTCAAGCTTACCAAGGCCGTGAACTTGCGTTCAAACTTGGTCTAGTTGGCGATCAAATTAAACAGTTCGTTAAGATCTTCATGGGTCTTGGCCAAATGTTCTCTCAGTACGACCTAGCTCTACTAGAAATCAACCCGCTTGTAATCACTGGCGAAGGCAACCTGCTTTGTCTAGACGGCAAGATCAACATTGACTCAAACGCAATGTACCGTCAGCCAAAGCTTCGTGAAATGCACGATCCTTCACAAGAAGACGAGCGTGAAGCGCACGCAGCTCAGTGGGAACTGAACTACGTAGCACTTGATGGCAACGTTGGCTGTATGGTTAACGGTGCAGGCCTTGCGATGGGTACGATGGATATCGTAAACCTACACGGCGGCAAGCCAGCAAACTTCCTTGATGTAGGCGGCGGCGCGACAAAAGAGCGTGTAGCTGAAGCATTCAAGATCATCCTTTCTGATGACAATGTTAAAGCAGTACTCGTAAACATTTTCGGTGGCATCGTTCGTTGTGACATGATCGCTGAAGGTATTATTGGTGCAGTTAAAGAAGTTGGCGTAACAGTTCCTGTAGTTGTTCGTCTAGAAGGTACAAACGCAGACCTAGGTCGTGAAGTACTTGCTAATTCTGATGTTGATATCATTGCTGCTGTATCTCTAACAGATGCTGCTCAGAAAGTTGTTGCTGCTGCGGAGGCTAAATAATGTCTGTATTAATTAACAAAGACACTAAAGTAATCTGTCAGGGTTTCACTGGCGGTCAAGGTACATTCCACTCAGACCAAGCTATCGCATACGATACGAAAATGGTTGGTGGTGTTTCACCTGGTAAAGGTGGTCAAACTCACCTAGGCCTTCCAGTATTCAACACAGTACGTGAAGCCGTAGAAGTGACTGGCGCAACAGCAACAGTTATCTACGTACCAGCACCTTTCTGTAAAGATGCAATCCTAGAAGCGATTGATGCAGGTATCGAACTGATCGTAACGATCACTGAAGGTATCCCTACTACAGACATGATCGACGTTAAAGTGAAGCTAGAAGAAACTGGCGTTCGCATGATCGGTCCTAACTGTCCAGGTCTTATCACTCCAGACGAGTGTAAGATTGGTATCATGCCTGGCCATATCCACAAGAAGGGTAAAGTAGGTATCGTATCTCGTTCAGGAACTTTGACGTACGAAGCAGTTAAGCAAACAACAGATGAAGGCTTTGGTCAGTCTACATGTGTTGGTATCGGTGGTGACCCTATTCCAGGTTCAAACTTCATTGATATCCTAAAACTTTTCCAAGAAGACCCAGAGACTGAAGCAATCGTAATGATTGGTGAGATCGGTGGTACTGCGGAAGAAGAAGCAGCTGAGTTCATCAAAGCAAACGTAACTAAGCCAGTTGTATCTTACATCGCTGGTGTTACTGCTCCTCCGGGTAAACGTATGGGCCACGCTGGCGCAATCATCTCTGGCGGTAAAGGTACTGCTGAAGATAAATTCGCAGCACTAGAAGCAGCAGGCGTTAAGACTGTTAAGTCTCTTGCTGACATCGGTAAAGGCCTACGTGAAATCACGGGTTGGTAATCAGCTGGCTTTTATCTAACGAGATAGAAGTTAACTGAATGATATTAAAAAGGCTTGGTCACTGACCAAGCCTTTTTTGTATGTTTTCAATGATACGAGATACGAGATACGAGATACGAGATACGAGATACGAGATCGTACTGATAAGTGCTAAGCTCGGCTTCTAACCATTTGAGACAGCATAAACATTGCCGCAGCACTAATCACAACAGACGGGCCAGCTGGTGTGTCATAGAACCAAGACAAGCTCAATCCTCCGAACACAGCGATAGAACCAATTACCGATGCAAGGAATGCCATTTGTTCGGGGGTATTGGCGAACTTTCTTGCCGTTGCTGCCGGAATGATAAGTAGTGAGGTCATGATTAACGCACCAACAAATTTCATACCTACCGCAATCACGATCCCAACCAATAGCATCAAAATAAGACGCATTAAATCAATGTTGATGCCATCAACCGCTGCGAGATCTTCGTTAACGGTCGTCGACAATAGTGGTCGCCAAAAAATAGCAAGTACCACTCCAATCACGGCAGCACCCGCATAGATGAATACCAAATCTGTCGGAGACACTGCAAGCAAGTCACCAAATAGGTAGCTCATTAGGTCAACACGAACGTTATCTAAGAAACTCACGGCGACAAGACCCAAAGACAGAGCGCTGTGCGCCAAAATACCGAGTAGGGTATCGGTCGCGACTAGCTTTTGTTTTTGTAAAGTCACTAGCAACACAGCCAGCATCAAACAACAAATCAGCAGCGCGAAATACAAGTTAATGTTGAACAGAAAGCCAAGTGCTAAGCCCATCAAAGAAGCGTGAGCAAGCGTGTCACCAAAGTAAGCCATCTTGCGCCACACCACGAATGAACCTAGTGGCCCCGCGATTAGAGCAATGCCCAAGCCAGCTAAAATAGAGGGAAGAAGAAACTCAAGCATTAGTGGTGTCCGTGTTTATGGTTTGAACATTCATGCACGTCGCCTTCGACAGGCTGTCCTGCGAGATCATGATGGTGATGTTCGTGTTGGTGGTGATAAAAGGCTAAGGTCTCTTGGGTCGCGGTGCCAAAAAGTGCGATATAAGAGGGGTGGTGTTTGATGTCTGCCGGTGCGCCTGAACAGCAGATATGGTGATGCAAACAGATAACATCGTCTGTTTTTGCCATCACTAAATGCAGATCGTGTGAAACCATAAATACGGCACAACCAAAACGGTGGCGAATGGTATCGATCAGGTCGTACAGGTCTATTTGGCCTTGTACATCAACACCTTGTGCGGGTTCATCAAGAACCAGTAGATCGGGTCTTCTTAGCAATGAACGAGCAATTAGCACACGTTGGTTTTCACCGCCAGATAGTTGGTGCATGTTGCTCTTTTGTAGATGTTCAGCACCAACGAGCTTCAATGCTTCAAGGATCTCTTGCTGACTGAACTTACCAGTGAGCTTTAGAAAACGTTCTACATTGAGCGGTAGTGAATCATTGAGCTTTAATTTTTGTGGTACATAGCCAATTTTCAGTTTTTTAGCTTTTGTTATTGTGCCTGAAAATTTGGTCTGTAAACCTAATACCACTTTTACTAATGTCGACTTTCCTGCACCGTTTGGCCCAATCAGGGTGGTGATTCTGCCGCGCTCTAAATTTAGAGAGATGTTATCTAGAACTTTTCGACCGTCAAATTCGACGCTCACAGAATCTAGTTGGATTAAATTATCCATGAATAGAACTCATTTGCAATTCGCTAATGTTATAATGTAACATTTACATCAAGCCTAAGCTACTTTTCTATTAACGAGGAATTATGTCACGTTCATCTTTTATACTTGCTACTTTGCTTTTAGCGCCAAGTGTTGCAAGTGCCAATACTATTCTAACAAGCTTCAAACCAATTCAAATGATTGTGACAGAATTAACGCAGGGCGTTAGTGAACCTGATGTGTTGATGAACAGCAATGCTTCGCCGCACGATTATGCGCTTAAGCCATCGGATGTCAAAAAAGTTCATAGTGCCGATATGGTGATCTGGTTTGGCCCTGACCTAGAAGCTTTTTTGACAAAGGTGATTGGTTCTAAAGAAAACGTTATCAAGATCAGTGAGATTCCGGGGATTAACTTGAGAGAGTTTGGACATGAAGACCACGATGCTCATGAAGGGCACAACCATGGTAGCCATGACCCGCATTTTTGGTTGGGTATCGATCAAGTCGAGGTAGCGGCAAAATATATCTCAGCTAAGCTAATTGAGTCAGACTCTGATAACGCCATGGCGTATCAAGAGAACCTAGATTCATTCTTGATTGCTTTGAAAGAAAAGCAGCAGGCGATTCATGAACAACTCGCGCCAGTGAAAGACAAAGGCTACTACGTATTCCATGACGCGTATGGCTACTTCGAACAAGAATTTAAGTTGAATAATCTAGGTCACTTTACGGTTAGCCCTGAGCGTAAACCTGGCGCAAAAAGTCTGATAGCTATCAAGAAGACTTTGGTGCGTGAAAATGTTCAATGCGTATTTTCAGAGCCTCAATTTACACCAGCGGTGATTGAATCGGTGACTCGTGGAAGTAACGCTAAACAAGGACAACTTGATCCTGTCGGTTCGCAGGTTGAAGTGAAGAGTGGAAGCTATTTTGATTTTCTTCAGCAGCTTACAGATAGTTACACAAGTTGCTTGAGTGGAATGTAATCAATATTGAGTATTCTTTACGACACTTTGCTCTCGTTAATTGATGAATCATGCCGCTTTTTGCGGCATTTTCGTGACCGCTAAGATAAAACCTTCCAACAAATATCAAACCTCCTTTCTCCTTTGTCAATTTCAGCTAAAATAGAAAGATAATAATAAGCACAAAAAAACTCACTTTTTGGTTAATCAGCAACAAGCGCTGTGAGAACCAATATTTCATGTGTTGTTGCTGTTCAGGATTAAAAGTTGTATCGAATTATTTTCAAAATGTTCATCTTAATGAGCATTTCATTTAGCGTTCTTGCGGTAAATACATCACCCTCCGTTTTCTACCCTTTGCCCGTTCAAGCACAAGGGAACTTCCTTGCGGCAAAAAATCTGTACTTAGGTGAAGGTGGCGGACTCTGGGTTCATGATGTGCATGGAAAAATACTTTTTTATGATGGCAGAACCCTATTCCCTCGAAAAGGTAGCCTTTTGCAATTTTCTTCAGAGAAAGTCGCGTTTCTTAACGATGAGTTTTGGACTTTCTTTGATAATGAGGTGTACCGACATAGCCCAGGAATCGGTAATGCACTTGCATTTAGTCTAAGCCCGGGGGCTGAGATCGCGAATATCGGTGCTTCCGGTGATTATATTTGGGTTACTGATAGCAGTAATTTCTATACGTACAATACTCAATCTTTAGAATTTAGCACTTACTCGCTTCTAAAATTGTATCGGTACAACAATAGCAGCGATATTACGATTAACGATGCTGAGCGGGTGCTGTCAAAATGGGTGCTTGCGACCAGCTCCGGAGTGTACCTTTCTGATAGCCAAGAATTTACTCATATCGCTGCATCAGAAAAAAATCATATAGAGACGCTGTATTTTTCGATGGCAAGACGTGAGTTAGTCATTGGTACATTGAATGGTGCAGTGATTATAGATCTTGCAAATCCTAAGAAAGAAAGGTGGGTGCGTGGTTCGCATGTTCTTTCTCTCGCTGAAACAACCGATCAATACTGGATTGGGACTGAGCATGGTCTTATCAGCTACAACTTTATTACGGGGCAAATTACACGATTTGAACAAGCCGATAATCAAGACTTTTCGTTACCGGGTGAAAAAATATATTCGTTAATTAACGACCATGCTGGTGGAATGTGGGTCGCGACCAATAACGGAATTCGATACTTTTCACTGTTCAGCCGGACATTCTCAAGAACGCCATTAACGGGAATGGGGATGCACTCGAGTAGTGTGGTGATAAACAAAGTACAGCTTGTTCGCGATCAACTGTCTTGGGTTGCTTCTTCCAGAGGTCTCTATTTGGTTGATTCTCAAAGTGAAGATAACCCCGTTCGTGTTTACTCTAACCCAGTACAGGACTTTGAGTTCTTTGGTTCTTCAATTTGGTTGGCGACTGCAGAAGGTATTATTAGTTTCAACACTGATACGTTAGAGGCTGAAAAGGTCGATCTACCAAGAGCGATTGAAGGTGTACCCGTTGAAAACTTTGCACTTGAAGCGAATAACATGCTTTGGATGACCTCGGGACAAAACCTTTATTCGTTATCTATCGAAACCAATAAGTTGACAAGTTATGGTACCGACTGGTTAGTCGATAAATTTTTGCCAGCAAAGATCACCGCTCTCAATATAGGTTTACAAGGTCGTATTTATGTTGGTACTGATCACGGATTCTACTCTTTTCTTGATGAGAGAATTAGCTTTAGTCATTCAAGCGAGCGGCTTGGCAAAGTGGTCGATATTGAAAAAGCAAAAGATGGATCCCAGTGGTTTGCGAGTAGCTATGGTGTGTATCGAATCCCTAATAACAGTTCTATTATTCAAGAGGTCACTCTTGTTGAGGAAAATATCAGTCCTAAATGTTTAATTAGCGATGATAATGGGATGTGGTTAGGCTCTTCGAAAGGTATTAGCTATTACGGATTGGATGGGCAACTGCATAAACATATCGGCTCACCATTTGGCTTGATCACCAATGAATTGGCTGCAGGTGCGTGTGCTCTGTTTTACAGCGAAGGTAGCCAGTCTACTAGGCTTATCTTCGGCTCAAGATATGGCGTGGTGAGTGCATTAGCTAATGAGCTATTGGTATCAACAACACCTCATAGCCGTGCATTGCTGAGCAAGATAAGTGTCGACCATCAGATAGTATCACTTGGTGGCAAGACAGCTGATTTAGATGAAATTCCTTATGGCTCATCAATCGGTTTTAAGATTGGAATTTTACCAGCGACATACACACCTGCAATGGAGTATCGACTCAGCGACAACGAACCTTGGAGTGAGTTTGAAGGGGGGTTACTAACACTCGATCACCTTCTTCCTGGGGACTATACGTTGGAAGTGAAACCCGTTAAAGACTCCCATTATCGCTTTACGTCAACGAACCAAAGCTTCTCTATTGCGGAACCTTGGTATCTGAGTAATTGGGCAGCAGCAAGCTCTCTTATATTACTTATCTGTGTCGTGACTGCTTTGGTTTTTTGGCGATCACGTTACGTTACTTTCGCCAATAGGCACTTAAAGGCGCAAGTTGCATTAAAGACAGATCAACTGAGGCATCAAAGCCGAATACTACTAACGACTAATCAACAGCTTAAAAAACAGTTGTCAGTTAAGAGTGCTCTTGTCACACATACTGCTAATGAACTCTCTTCTGAAGTTAATCATATCGCAGCTATGATCCCAAATTGGAATGATGAACAAGGTAAGTCGCCAATATTGACATTGAAAAATGGCTTGGCTCAGTTGAGTAACACGCCACAAGGGAAGGGAAAGGTTTGTTACGATATAATTTTAATCTTAGAAGCTGTACTCAAAGCTTGGCAGGACGATTTAGCCAAAGCCGGTATTGAACTGGATATTAAAGTTGACACTAAACAACGACATGTCTCCTTGCTGTATTTTAACCTTGATATTATTTTCAACAGTCTAGTCGCTAGCATCATTAAGAGAAATTTTAAGTCACAGAGTATGGTGGTATTGGTTGAAGAGGTTAAAGAGCACCTTGTTGTGACGATTCGAGACCATGGAATGCCTTTCCCAAAATTGACTTCAAGCATTAATGATAATACTGGAAAGTCGACCGACCTAAACATCGAAAAGTTGCCATTATTGATGAACCAGAGCGGTGGTGAACTGAATGCTTTTGTCTCGGACTCTCAAAATAAGGTGCAGCTTTCGTGGCCGATTGAATATCAAGTGTTAGATAATTTGGAAGCTAGTACAATTGAACAGATTGAGACCATTAAACTTACAGTTTCAGCGACGGAGCAACAAAGGTTAAGTGCTGAGCAAGAGTGGAAAAACAGAGTGTCACAGCTTGTAAGTGAAAACTACGCCGATGCAGAGTTCAGTACTGCAAATGCCGCTAAGTACTTGTTCATGTCAGAGAGAAGCTTACAGAGACGTTTTAAATCGGCTTACAACAAGACCTTTAAAGAGCATTTGAATGAAGTACGTTTGGAGCATGCGTGCGAGCGGCTACTTGCGGGAGAGAGGATTTCAGACGTCGCGTTTGATTCTGGTTTCAATGACCCTTCCTATTTCAGTCAAAGGTTTAAACATCACTTTGGTATGTCGCCATCTAAGTTTGCTGAAAACAACGAAGAGCAGTGAACTAGGGACGTCCAGTGACAATATAGATAAAGATACTTTGAGCCTCGACATTCGTGTTGGGGCTTTTTTATGCTTCTACGAGATACGAGATACGAGATACGAGATACGAGATACGAGATACGAGATACGAG
>NZ_JBFSPI010000052.1:0-36716 GCF_041464685.1 Vibrio sp. 10N.237.312.B06 | reverse complement strand
CTCATTAGTGATTGTACTCACTTAACTCAGTGTCCAAAACTGCTGGTGCGGATCAAAGAGTATGGATGGTAGCTGTTTTACTCTGCCGCGTAGCGGCTTCGTTCAACAAACGAGTATGGCTCAGACGGGCAAGGATATTTTCGATCACATTGAATCAATATATTTTCTTCATATCTCGATAAAAATTTTCGTGCGAGCCGAGAGCCATTAGTTCGAGAGTTACAGTACCATCTTCATAGCTATAACCGAGCAATGTTAATTGCTTAACCATCTTAAATTTATGCACTCTCAAGAAAAACAGGTCACCTTTCTTCTGCTCACCAAGATGCGGATCTTCCATAAGGGCTCGAATAGCATTATCTAGATCCGTTTTTTGGTTCTTGTGTAATTTCTTGACCGCCTTCTTAAAAGTAGGTGTCTGAAGAATGTTGGTAATCTTAGTCAAAAGAGTAAGCCTCTAATTTACCTGCTTCCTTCTCAGCTTTTGCTATGACTGCTTGCTTTACGAACTCATAAGGTAGATCAGGGTTGTCTTCCATCATTTTCCCGATTTTAGCCCAGTGCTCAATTTGTTTTGGTGTAGTGCGGTTTAGTGCTTTAGCCATTATCGCAGCCTTATCAAAAAGATCTTGGTCAATACGTACACTTGCAGTAGCCATAATATGTCTCCTAATTTAGTTTGTATTTATATTGTAGTAAATCGCCACAGGTGTTGCAAATTGCGCCATGACAAGCATTTAAGCAGACTGTTACGCTTGTAATTTTCTACTTGGATTAGTTTCAGTGAATTCGGTCGAAGTATTGAACTGTTGTTTATGTCAGAAAGTGTTTGGGGCTGGGCGCAAACTACCGATGTATTGATGAGTGGTTTTTGGGGTTCGATAGGTGCTATCCCGTTAAGTTATGCAATATGGTGTTGGCGTGAGAAGAAGTATAAACATCATGTCGCTAATTTTCAGCAACGCAGATAACAAGCATTTAAGGCGGATTCTTATATGTACCTCTGGCCAAATTTTATGCCTGTATTTCTTAGCATCAAGCGAAATTGAAATTAGTGGAATTAATATCAAACTAGACTTTGGAAATATCCCTACAGGCGTTTAAAGCAGCCTAATACTGGCCCTTCCTTTCTGCTCAAGATTGGATTTCGTGTTAATAGTGCTCTGGTTTACTATTGGGTAATCGTGTCGTTCACGTTTTTTAAACGCCGTAATGTTCTACCCTAAGAAGTAACACTTTGTGGAGGTCTGTATGAATATCAAAGAGTCTGATTGGAAAATCTTTTGCGAGATAAAGAGTGAAGCTGCGCAACTATTTTGTACTCGTCAGCTAAATGAAGCCATCAAAACGATCACTGATGAAGCAGAATCTGTAGGGGAAAGGTTTCACTTTATGTGCGAATACTCCAAAGAATCTCAAAAGCAAATGAAGCTTATTTTTGATGGCCATTCTCGAAGCCGAGCATTTATCCAACTCATGCAAATGTGCGAGGAAGGTTTGGTTGTACCAAAACAATTCGAACGCCTTTCAGAGGAACTCAAAAAAGACATTACGAACGCTCTAGAAAGAAGAGCCTAAGGAAAGTCGGGCAATCAGGCCGCTTGACCCTGTAAATGCACGATAACCTTCCACAACCATCCTAATATTACTCCTCTTTATTCGCTAATTCGGAATCGAATCCATGATTTTTGGCCAGGGAGGCTCAGTGTTATGTTTTGAAAAGTGAGTGTGCGGAGCCTAGCGAAAAAGCGGTCTAGTCTTTGTGTTAGAAAAACTACTGTATAAGTCCACCTTTCGTCCACCCTTAATCCACCCAGAAAATATAGGGACAAAATAGGGGAGGGGAAAGTTGATTGATTTCAGTGTATTGCGCGAGATTTGAGGCGTTTTTGAGGGCTCAGAAACGGTGAAACCCCGATGTTGGTAGCATCGGGGTTTCGAATTTCTAGATTTCTCGACTGGTAAGATCGATTATCTTTTCTATGCAGAAGGCTGGATTAATCCAATCTTATTCCTTGGTAGGGAATTAGATACGGATGAAGTCCATGTGCTCAACTTTAGGCTTGAACGCGTGACGTTGAACGTCTTGCGGCTTAACCTTAACTTCTGCGCCGTCAATCACTAGAGTGATTGTTTCGTAGAATTCAGGCTTATCCATTTGGTTGATCACGTCAGCGTGAACAAGTTCGATAGCTACAGCTGCTGCTTCGCCACCGTAGATTACAGCTGGGAATTTACCAGCGTGACGTAGGCGGCGGCTCGCACCTTTACCTAGTTCAGTACGTACTACTGCTTCAAATTTCATAGTTTTACTCTCAAATTAGTAAAAATTAACTTCACACCTCAATGCGACCTTGAGTATGTGGTAAAGCTTAGGCATAAACGAGTTCATGCTTAAGCGAGCGCGGATACTAACATCACATTCAAATCTGAGCAAGTCAGAAGCCCATCTCAAAGTGAATTTCCTTCGATAAATGATTCGTTTGGAGATAAAACGTTCACTAGCGCTTATTTACCCCATTTCATCGTCTTTTACATTGCCTATCTTATCTATTTATAGCGTTGCTAAATCATCAAGTTAATGAACGGAAAATGAATGTTTGCCTAAGACTTGGTTAAGGCTTGGTTGGTTAATCTTAGTGGTAATTAAACAGCAGAATGAATAGGTGAAAATATGGAACCGGTAAGCATTGTCGTAATTACGCTAAACGAAGAGAAACGCATCAGCCGCTTAATGGAAGAGTTGAGTGTGCAAACCCATCAAGAATTTGAGGTGATTGTTGTCGACTCGAACAGTGAAGACAATACAAGAGGGGTGGCACAAGCTTATGAAAGCGCGTTGCCAAAGTTAATGGTTCATCATATGGAAAATCGCGGTGTGAGCCTTGGCAGAAACACAGGCGCTTCATTAGCGCAGTACAACCGAATCCTTTTCTTAGATGCTGACGTGAGTTTGCCCCGAAACTTCCTTGCGAAAGCGCTTTATGAATTAGAGGAGAAGAAGCTTGAAGTGGCGGGTGTGTACATGAGCTCGAAAGGTCTGCCGCTTGTACACAAGTTTGGTTACGGGCTATTTAACGCAGGGTTATTTACTACCCAGTTCTTTTTCCCGACGGCGATTGGCGCCTGTATTTTTTCGACTAAACGAGCGCATGATGAAATCGGCGGTTTCGATGAAGAGATCGTACTGTGTGAAGACTGTGACTATGTAAAACGTGCGAGCAAAACATGGCGATTTAGATTCCTTAATATGACCTTTGGTTTTGACCCACGTCGTTTAGACCAAGGTGGTGTTGTAAAGACAGGATCTACTTACCTTAAAGCCAATGTAAGACGCTTTTTTAAAGGCGAAATGCGTAACAACGAGATGAACTACAAGTTCGGTCATTATAAAGAACAGTAAGCACTGAGGTTGTTATGTTTGATGGACTAGGGCTGTTTCTGGGGGCGTTGGGTGATGCTCTCATTGGCCCAAACTTATTTGTACCGGGAGAGCCCTTCTTTATCGCAGCGGGCTTTCAACTGTATTCAGGTGCATGGATGGCGTTGGTTTTGGTGATGCTAGGTGGTTTGCTTGGTGACCAACTCAGTTATTTTATTGGCTAT
Organism: Vibrio sp. 10N.237.312.B06; assembly: GCF_041464685.1. Taxonomy (NCBI): domain Bacteria; kingdom Pseudomonadati; phylum Pseudomonadota; class Gammaproteobacteria; order Vibrionales; family Vibrionaceae; genus Vibrio; species Vibrio sp. 10N.237.312.B06. Next base: position 33,110 of record NZ_JBFSPI010000052.1, on the reverse strand, counting down.
AAATACGGTGCGAAAGCGCAGCGAAGGCTCATTAAGTTTCGTCCTAAAACCAAACGATTAATTGCGCGCTGCCGTTACCTAATTGCTCGCAAAGGCACATACATCATTCTTTTTGCTCGCTTATTAGGGCCTATCGCTTGGGTTGTGCCATTTATAGCGGGCTCACATCGTGTACGGTGGCGTAATTTCAGTGTGTTGGCGTTTATCGGCTTGGCTCTTGGTGGTGGACAGTTCATTGCTTGGGGCATGTTACTGGCGCACGGCGTTGAAAACTTCCCGTGGCTTAATAGTCTTAAGATATTTATCTCTGAGCATAATAGCTTGATCGTCGGTGTGTTCGCAGTATCGGTTTTGACCATTATTGGTTATCGAATGAAGTGGCGGCGCTTGGTGCTTAAATCCAGTGCGTTGCTGTTGGCGTGGGTATTGTTTGCGAACTACGCACACTTTTTCTGGAAAGCGGATGATTTTAAGAATCAACCAGAGACGGCTCAAATTGACAAAGTCGACTGGAATTCGGTTACCTATAAAGCGTTCCCAGGCAAATCTTCATTCTACTCGGCACAAGCTATCAACGTACTATATGTTGGAGCAACCCCAAGAGATTTAATGAAACAATTGGGCTGGATAGAAAATCAAACCTTCTCTCGAAATGAGATTGAATGGGTTGGTTACCTCGCATTGCTTAGAGACAAAACGCCGCCAGTGTCCGATTTATATTGGAGAGACAAGCCGCAAGATATGGCGTTTCAATTGCCGGGTAACTTGATGAAGCGTAGCCATATTCGCTGGTGGCGTGCTGGTGTTGATATTAAAACTAACCAGCCTCAGTGGTTAGGCGCAATTAGTTATGATGATGGCCTTAAAGTCACGCCTTACTCAGGCATTGTGACCGTACTTCATAACATTGACCCTAATGTTGATGAAGAGCGAGATCGGCTCGCTAATCAGATACGAACGTCATTACCAGATATTGATATAGACAAGTACCCATTGGCTACGGTGGAAGTGATCGATGACGATCATGACTATTATACTGATGGCAGGATTTTGATGATCGGAGTAGCAACCTACCGCGATGATTCACAAGCTTTGGATGTTGCTGTGAACGATATATAGGGTCGTATGTAAGGTCGATTGAACTAAGCCCTAGCGTTGTGCTAGGGCTTATCGTGTTTACTTGGTTTACTTAGCGCGTTTAGCTTACTTAACCTTTGCTTAGTTTTAGCACCAGAGAGGCTTTCAATCCGCCCATAGAGCTCTTGCCGAGCGTTAGGCTGCCTCGGTAGCTGTGCGCCATTTCATTCACGATGTTAAGCCCCAATCCTGTTCCTGGTGTGGTTTCATCAAGTCGAACGCCACGTTTGGTCACTTGCTCAAGTTTCTCTTCAGGAATGCCTTGACCATCATCTTCAATCACCAATTCTATGTTGCCATCGACGAGTTCATTTGCATGGACTCGAATAATGCTGCTCGCCCACTTGTAACTGTTCTCGAGTAGGTTACCGACCATTTCATCAAGATCGGTTTTTTCTACTGCCACTTCAATCTCAGAGTCTAGCTCGTTAATCATGGTGACTTCATTGGCGGCATACACTTTATCAAACGCCATTGAGATCGCTTCGACACGCTCACAAGGTGAAGATTTCACTGAAAGAATGTTCATTGCGCCTGCCATGCGCGCACGGCCAAGGTGATAATCGATTTGGCTTTGAATCTGATGAATGGGCTGTTGCAGCAGCGCTTTGTCATCCTCTGGAAGTCGCTCTATCTCATTTTTTAGAACTGAAAGCGGTGTTTTCAACGCATGAGATAAGTTACCCGCGTGGTTACGCGCTCGTTCTAATAACTCTTGATAGTGGAAGAGCAGGGCATTGAGGTCAGAAACCAATGGAGAAACCTCTTTCGGGTAGTTGTCGCTTAACCCTTGTTGCTCGCCGTTTCTCAACATCACCAGTTCACGTTGCATCTTACTGAGTGGCAATAGCGACCAACTGACTTGAATACCAATCAACATCAGCACGCCCACAAACAGTAGCATCAGAATCAACCAGACCTGACCTGTAAGTTCGGTCAGTGTGGATTCTAATGGATCTTCATCAATACCTATGGTGATCGTGACAGGATCGTTCAGTTCAGGCAGATAGATATCCTGCTCGATGTAAATAAGCTTTTCTTTCTCAGGCCCTTTGATTGAAGTATGAATCGGCGAACGCTTGATAGTGAGGTCTTTGTCCCATAGAGATCGAGATCGAATAATCTGGTCTTGGGTAGCAGCTCGCCAATAAATACCACTGTAGGGTTGGTTAAACCTAGGGTCAGACAGACGCTCTGCCATGATGAGGTTACCACTGTCGTTGGTTTCTATGTTGGCGGTTAACTCGTCCATGGTTAGGCTGAGCTGTTGCTTGACGTCATCGACCAAGTAATCGTTAACCAACTTAGGTATTCCGACGCCTGCCGCTAATATCATCGCACCTAGCCAAAAAGCCGCGGCGAGGAGCAAGCGGCTTTTTAGACTGACGTTTTTAAGTGTTCGTTTTTTTAGATTCATACGTTACCAGCCTGTCTTTGCTCATCTTGCTATGAGAACAACAACGATCAGCACAGGCTGTCCACTAATTGGAGATTGCTCTTAGCTTAATTAAATACAGCGTTATTCAGCATTCAGTTGGTAGCCAAGGCCACGAACGGTTTTGATGATCTTTGGTGCGATTTTCTTACGAATACGACCGATGAACACTTCAACCGTGTTTGAGTCGCGGTCAAAATCTTGCTTGTAGATGTGCTCAACCAACTCAGTGCGCGAGATAACTTTGTTTTGGTTATGCATGAAGTACGCGACCACTTTATATTCTAGCGCCGTGAGGCTAACCGCTTGACCTTGCCACAACACTTTAGAGCTGCGTGTGTCTAGGCTTAAATCACCAATTTGAAGTATAGGAGCAGCACTGCCTGACGCTCGGCGCAGTTGAGCACGAATGCGGGCTATCAGCTCGACCATTTCGAATGGTTTAGTTAGGTAGTCATCAGCACCTGCATTCAAGCCTTCTACACGTTGCGTAAGCGTGTCACGCGCACTTAAGATAATCACTGGCGTGTTAATGTTTTCGTCTCGAATGCCTTTTAATACGGTTAGGCCATCCAGCTTAGGTAGACCTAAATCGAGAACGATGGCATCCCACTCTTCCGATGTTGCACGGTAGAGTGCGTCGATACCGTCTTGAGAAAGCTCTGGAACCCAATCGGCTCCCTCAAGGGTGTCTAGAATTTGTTGGCCTAAACGAGGTTCGTCTTCAACGACTAAAATTTTCATGTATCACTCTTTTTATTGTTATTTATTATTCGTGGGAGTTTTTGATCGCTTCTTTAAAGTTGCGACCTTTAATCAGCAGCATTTCTAACGTTTCAGCGTTGTATTCCACTTTAATGATATTGTTTTGGAAATTTATTTTTAGCTCATACACCCAAATATCATCGTCTTCTTCTAGTTCTACTTTAATGATTCGGCCATGAAGATCATTTTCAACCGCAGCATACATTTCTGAGAAAGGGCGAATGTAGCCCTCTTGCACCGCTTCATAGACTTCGTCTTGATCTTCTTCAAATTCGATACGGGTTCCCGCTTTATGAACATCTTGTACAAGATCATGACCGTTATGGTGATCATCTTGTGCAAAGCTTGATGTCGAGCCTATAGCTACAGCGATACAGATGAGTATAGTGCTTGGTTTTTGCATGCAGTGGCCTTAGTAAAAGAAGCAAGTAACGACAGTTTAATACAATAAAAATGAATGGAGTATGAATGTGAATACGAGAGACGCTTTATCATTTTAGCAATGTAAAGTGTTGTATCAACGTGCAATTAACCAACCTGATATTCATGTTGATTCATTTGCTCAATAGTAATGCGTTGACGTTTTTACATTCCCTTACAAATTACAAATAATTAACATGGTAAACTCGCAAGTATATGGACCTATGGGGCTCTTTGCCGCGCGATATTTGATTTAATAAGGATTTTAGAGTGCCATTTACAGTGCTAGTTATGTTGTTTTTTTCAGTGCTGATAACGTTCACTAGCCATGCTAATGAGTTAGATTTCAAGCAAATCAGTGATTTCGAATATGGCATGGTAGTGAGTGATTCTTCGGTTGATGCCATCCTATCTAAGGAAGAAGGCTGGAGCTCAATTGTTACTTGTATTCCTGAACCTAATCAGTCGTGTTGGCTTAAGCTTGCACTACCTTCAGACAACCAATCATATGAACATCTAGTTTGGAAATCTCTTTCATCCCGGACCGGCGAGCTGTTTTTTGTTGATCAAGACGGCGAAGTTGTTGGCAATTTTCTGTTTGAGTATTATCGCTCGCTACGCCTGAACAAAAATTTTGAATACAGTTATGTTTTAGTGAAATTTCCTAGAGGTAAGACTGTAAATGCCAGTGCGTTATTTTCGAAAGAGCATCAATTAAAGCAATCACTTGTCATGAAAGATGGGGTAATTCTAGCCCTATTTATATTGGCGAGTGCAATATCGTTAGTTTATGTTTATTATGTTTGGCCGATAAAACGAGCTAAAACACTATTTATAACTTGTTATATAGTGCTGTTCTCTATGTTTTATATTTACAAGTTTGGGTTTTTATGGGATGGGTATGATGATAAAGGAACCTACGTTATAAATTTTTTTAGAAGCGACTACTGGTTCGTTTCTTATTCTTTATCTTTAGTTTGTGTATATTTAATGCTTGTTTTTTCAAGTTGCGATAGAATAAATACAAGGCACTTACTGATTTGTTCTTCATTTGTGTTTCTACAGTTCTTTTCAGTTTATATAAACTTTGATGTCATTGTTGGGTTTTTAATTAGCACTATCCTTGCAGCCGTTGTTATAGCATTTTGTTTGATATCAAAAGAAGTTAATAATAAAGTTCAAATAATAATTAGCTATCTTTCGTGTTTTATTATGTCTGTGGTGGTTCTTGAATCATCAATGACTATTTCATTCATACCTGAGTATTATTATTTAATACAGGCGCTATTCTACTTGTCTCATGCTTCTTTTGTATTAGCATGTGTTTATGATCTTGGAGAATTAAGAGTTATTAATTTGGGCGATTATAAGAAATTGTTGTCTAATTCTGATAAAGATTTCATGACAGGATTGTATAATCGAAAATCTATAGAATATAAAAAGGTCATTGAGTGTTCTCGTTGTTATTATTACATTGATGCAAATCAGTTGAAGTTTCTCAATGATAGTCAAGGTCACCATGTAGGTGATCGAATGATAATAAATTTAGCTATGCGCTTCAAAAAAATAGCCGCACAAGGCGTAGGGATGGCGTATAGAGTCGGTGGAGATGAATTTGTATTAATTTGCCAAACGTCGGTTTCCAAGGAGTTGCTAGAATATTTGTTGGAACAGAACCTCACCCAAGAAACAGAAAACGCTTTAAGCTTTAGTTTTGGCCGTTATCGCAGTGGTCCTAATGAATCTGTCGAAGACTGTATCTACAAAGCTGAATACTGTTGCCGTAAAGCAAAGTCCAACAATGAATCTTACCAAGATTGGCAGCAACAAGACGGGGTCATGCTCTATAGCTTACCGAATCTTAGAGTAGAAGCAGTTGAATTACTTAACTCGGATAGGTTGCTTTGCTTTGCTCAAAAAATTCATTCTTTAAAGGGTGTTGCTTCGAGCTATGAGCTACTGTGTCGTTTAAAAATGGAAGACGAAGAGGGGCGTGAAAAAATCGTTTCTGCTGGTGAATTGCTCGATGTTGTAGCCTCTCATGGGCTTGAGAAGGAGCTCGATTCTCGTATGCTTACTTACGCAATTGGCTTACTTGAGCATTATTCAACTATTCAATTGTCATTAAACTTCTCAGTTAAAACCATTTTCGATATGAGTGTTATCGATCGTTTATGTCATCTACCCCCTTATATCCGTTCCCGTTTATGTGTTGAAGTGACTGAGCTTGTTTTTTATCGTGCAGATGAGAAGTTTCGAAAAATAGTAGAGCGACTACAACACCACCAGATAATAGTTACCTTAGATGATTTTGGTTCAGGTTATTCATCGTATTCAATTTTATCTGAAGGCTGTTTTGATACGATCAAGCTTGATGGTTCGCTTGTTGAAAATATTAACAGTTCTGATTTTAAGAAAAAAATGGTGCACTCATTAGTTGAGTTGGCAGAAATGAGCCAAACTAAAGTGGTTGCAGAACGTGTTGAAACAATTGAAGAGTTAAGAACTTTAGAAACGCTAGGTATTGACTTTATTCAAGGCTTTTATATTCATAGGCCAACTGTAGCCATTGAGCTTTTTGATAATATGGAAAAAGAGGCGCGGGAATCAGAAAAAGCTGAGCGCAATCTAATTTGTGGTTTAACAAGTTAACTCATGTGTGGTCATTAGAATGTGAATAAAAGGAGTATCGATACTCCTTTTATTAATTCTGTTGATTATTTGGATTCTATTGCTTCAGTTCATCTTCGAATATCTTGTCTCTCATTTTCCAAAAGCGCCCGACTTTACGTGCAATGACGAATTGAGGTGGGCGGAATCGATGTTGGTGAGCGACCACTTTCGTTGGTGAAGATTCCTCGAAGGGGCGGTGCCTGTCTGCAAGGTGAGGGCGAACAAACTGATCCTTAAAGTTCTGTTTCTGTTTCTTGGTGGTTAATGACCAAAACTCATGCACTTGTGCTTGGTTTTCTCCACGGTAAGTGACCTTAAGCTGCGACTTGCCTTTTTCGTCCTTGAGAACGTTAAGGTCCATTTCTAAACACTCAAACACCAACGCATCTTTGAGGTTTAACGCTTCCTTAAGCTTTTTATCTGGGTCGACCAAGGTGGCATCACACTCATGACAAATGCGCGCGGCAATGTCGTTGTCAGCGCCGCATTCACCACAATACTTAGCACGAAAACGATAGTTACAGTGCTCGCGTTCGCCCGTGTCTTCATCGGTAAAGTAGCCTTGGCATTTACGGCCAAAGTGTTCGAGTAAGAAGCCGTTGCTGTCTAGCTTGCCCCAGAAGTTATTATTGAAGCCGCAAGCAGGGCAGGGAATAGTGATGATTTCACTGTCTGAGTCAGGCTTTGGGTCTCCGACCTCTGGTTGGTAAAGGTCGTAACTGTTGCCCGCATAGTCGAGCACTAAACACTCTTTTTTACCCGGAGATAGGCGTAAGCCACGGCCAACGATTTGTTGGTACAAGCTAATAGATTCTGTTGGGCGCAAAATCGCGATTAAATCCACATGGGGCGCATCAAAACCTGTGGTTAATACTGACACGTTAACCAAGAACTTGATTTTACGTTCCTTGAAATCATTGATGATTTGGTCACGTTCGAGTGTCGGTGTGTCGCCGATTACAATTGAAGCTTCACCTTCGGGCAGTAAACCAAGGATCTCTTGTGCGTGTCTAACGGTCGCAGCAAATACCATGATGCCAAGCTTGTCTTTGGCCAGTTCAATGATTTGATCGACAATTTGTGGGGTAGCACGCTTCGATTGCTCAATCACCATATCGAGCTCTGATTCTTTATAGCGCCCCGTACTTGCAGGTTTTAGCTGTGAAAAGTCATAACTCAATACTGGCGCATCGATCATACGTGCTGGTGTTAGAAAGCCTTCGTCCAACAAGTAGCGAATCGGCAACTCGAAAATACAATCTCTGAAAAACCTAGGCTCTTCAGAACGCACTTGGCCACGCGTGTGATACTGATAAAGCCAACCCATACCAAGACGATAGGGGGTCGCGGTCAGTCCAAGCACCTTGATGCCCGAATTATTCTCGCGCAAGTGAGTGATCACTTTTTGGTAGCTACTGGTCTTTTCATCGGGAACACGGTGGCATTCGTCGATAACCAACAGTGAAAATTGGTTAGAGAATGAATCGAGGTTGCGAACCACAGATTGAACCGAAGCAAACACCACTTGTTGGTCTGTTTCTTTTCGCCCTAAACCCGCAGAGAAAATTGAGCCTTTTAGCCCATAACCTTCATACTTTTCATGGTTTTGTTCGACCAACTCTTTAACGTGAGCGAGTACCAGAACTCGACCTTTCGCAAGCCTTGCTAACTCTGCAATCACCAGGCTTTTTCCTGCGCCTGTAGGCAATACAAGAACAGCCGGTGTTTGGTGTTTTCTGAAGTAATGAATCACTGATTTTACTGAGTCAGCTTGGTACGGGCGGAGTGTATACATATCGTGTCTTGTAAAATGAAAAACAAATAGTGTGAAATAGCTCAACTAATTGAGCAAAGGTGACTATAATACCCGACTTAGATTAGTTGAGGTATTCATGCGTTTAGATAAATTTCTGTGCGATGCGTTAGGCGTCACTCGAAGAGAAGCAACACACTTATTAAAATCAAAAGCAGTGACAGTAAATGATGTCATTCAAAAAAGCGGCTCACTTAAGGTAACTGAAGAGTGCGTTGTGGAATGGCAAGGCAATGAGCTGAATGTTCACGGCCCGCGTTACATCATGCTTTACAAGCCAGAAGGTTTTGTTTGTTCGCATGAAGATGGTTCAAATCGCACTGCGTTTGAATTACTCGATGAAATCAAAATGGACAAGCTGCACTTTGCAGGTCGTTTAGATGTTGATACAACGGGTCTTGTCTTAATGACAGACGACGGTAAGTGGTCTCACCGTATCACATCGCCAAAGCACAAGTGCGAGAAGATGTACCGAGTGTGGTTGGTTGAACCTGTTGAAGACGATTACGTTGAAAAGTTCAAAGAGGGCATCCAGCTTAAGAGCGAAGACGGCCTAACACTTCCAGCACACCTTGAAGTACGTGCAGAGCGTGAAGTGTTGCTAACGATTCACGAAGGCAAATACCACCAAGTAAAACGCATGTTTGCAGCACTTGGTAACAAGGTAGAAGCACTGCACCGTGAACGTATTGGTGAAATCGAGATGGACGAGTCTTTAGAGTTGGGTGAATACCGTTACCTAACACAAGAAGAAGTAGACTCTATCTGGAAGTAATCTTTTCTACCGTAGATGTGGCCGACCAAGGATAGCGTCGGCTGATTATTTTGACTGGTACTAGGACAGTTTCAGCCATTATTACTATATGTTCATGTATGTGTGCGCATATTCGTGTATCACTGTGCGTATTCGTGTATTGCTACGTGTATATTCGTATATTGCTGCGTGCATGCTCGTGTGCACATAGAACTTAGTACTTAGTCGGAGAGTTATGCAAACGTCTACCTCACAGACCCCAAGCTCACAACCACAAACGCCTCAGTTAGGTTGGATGCTATTTTTGGTTTTGGGCGCTATTGGTGCTTTAACACCACTCGCCATCGATATGTACCTACCTGCAATGCCAACGATCGCCAAAGATCTTGGTGTGACAGCAGGGGAAGTGCAAATCACACTTACCGCGTACACCGCAGGTTTCGCTTTAGGTCAGTTGTTACATGGTCCGTTAGCCGACAGTTATGGTCGCAAGCCAGTTCTACTGATTGGTGTGCTCTTCTTTGCGATAGCGTCTGTCGTGAGTGCGACGACTCATGGTATTGAAGCGTTAACGTTAGTTCGTACCGCTCAAGGTTTTGCAGGTGCTGCCGCAGCGGTCATTATCCAAGCGGTTGTGCGCGATATGTTCGACCGTGAAGATTTCGCAAGAACCATGTCGTTCGTTACCTTAGTGATGACGGTTGCGCCATTAATTGCCCCTATGATTGGTGGTTATTTGGCATTGTGGTTCGGTTGGCGTTCAATCTTTTGGGTGTTGGCTATTTTTGCGGTTATCGTGATTCTTGCGGTTATCATTAAGATCCCTGAAACACTGCCTGTTGAAAATCGTCAGCCATTGCGTTTTAAAACGACGATTCGCAATTACGCTCGTTTATGTAAAAACTCGACCGCTATGGGCCTAATTTTCTCGGGTGCGTTCTCGTTCTCTGGGATGTTTGCATTCTTAACCGCAGGCTCTTTTGTCTACATTGATGTCTATGGGGTACGTCCTGACCTGTTTGGTTACCTGTTTGGCCTGAACATCGTTGCGATGATTTTGATGACGACAATTAATGGTCGAATTGTTAAGAAGGTTGGCTCTCATACCATGCTGAGAGCCGCGCTGGTCATTCAATTATTAGCTGGCGTCGGTTTACTGGTTGGTTGGTTATTGGATCTCGGGCTTTGGGGTATTGTGCCGTTTGTGATGCTATTTATTGGCACCATTTCTACTATCGGCAGTAACTCTATGGGTCTATTGCTCAGTGGTTATCCAAACATGGCCGGTACGGCTTCATCGCTTGCGGGAACATTAAGATTTGGTACTGGTTCTGTCGTTGGAGCTATCGTTGCGATGCTGCCAAGTGACAGTGCTGGGTCTATGGCTATGGTAATGGCTGCGTGTGCAGTAATGTCAGCGTTACTATATTGGACATTAGGAAAGAAGGCATAATGTCAAAATACTATATTGAAATTCAGAAGTTAGTGAATGATGCATTAGGCGAGCTTTACGCTCTGCACAAAGCAGGCAAAGCGATTGATGCGCCTATTGCGAACAACCTTTATTTAGTTCGTTGGGTAACGAAGGCGATTAAGGCTCAGTCTTATGATCGTGTGATTGTGCCTGACTTGGTTCGCTGGCAGAAACAGGGCCGTTCAAAGGGCAATAACTCTGATTTAACTTTTACCTTTAAACGTATTTCTGCGTTTTACGGACGTTTTTTCCCTGAAGGCGAAGAGCCTAAAGCGCTAAAAGACAGTGATGTTGAAGCGTTCATGGACAAAATGTACGAGATGGGTTGGAGTGTATCAAGTGAAGACGAGCTAACGACTGGCGGCAAAATTCAGTTCTTCACTGATGGTGAGCACTCTTTTGCACTTTGTGGCAAACAGTGTGACGATTCGTTCGACGGTGAGCTAATGGTAAAACCAATGAACTGGTTTGTTCGTGGTAACCACGCTGAGTTTATTCAAGCAGCGATGGAAGCAGGTTTCATGCTTCACAAAGTCACTGACTACAAGTCAGCGGTGAAGTATCACGGTGAATACATCGTGTACCCAGCTAACCAAGGCAACCAACTGGCTGAGATCCCAATTAGCGTTATTGGCTAATCTCGTGACAGTTAAAAATATAAAGACCGCCTAAATGGCGGTCTTTTTCTAGCAAGAAGGTGTGGAGGCAGTCTCATCTATAGCTCTTAATTTCTTCGCATCTCGTTGCCCGGATCTCGAATCTGCTTTAATCCTTCATTTGCTCTTTAGCTTGCTTCTCAATCGCCTTCACCATGCCTTTAAAGATAAACAGGTGAGCAGGCATCATTGCGAACCAATAAAGTAAGCCTAAAAAGCCTTTTGGATGCCACCAAGCTGAAATGTTCAGTTCACGAGAATCACCGAGGTCAGATACGGTAATTTCGAGTCGCCCTAAACCGGGGCCTTTCATACCGAAAAGCAGAGATAGAAACTGATTCTCTTCACAGCGAATAACCTTCCAAGAGTCAATCTTGTCACCGACTTTTAGGTTAGGACCTTCTGGCATTTGTCGAACAGGTACACCACCGCCAAAGAGAAGGTCTAACCATTCGCGTGTGCGCCATAAAGCGTTAGCGAAGAAGTAACCTTGTTTCGGGCTTCCTATTTGCTGAGCAACGTGCCAGAGGGAATCTAAGGATGCGCTTGAGGTGATACTTGCCCCTGTTTTCTTCGGGTAATAGCCATACCCAGCTTGCCAGCGCTTGAAGGCGGTTTTGTCAAAGCCCCAAACATTACTTTTCACGAAGTTTCCTTCAGCGTGAATCGCTTGCTCAACCATATTTTCGAACGAGATAAGCTTCTGAGGGTACTTTTCTCTAATGATGGTCGAACTGGCAATAAAGTCATGCTTTAAGCCCGCGAGAAGCGCTCTGCCTATGTTGGACGGAACAGAAGTCACCACGCCCAACCAATATGACGCAATTGAGGGCGTGAGGAGTGACGTCGCCCAAAGCCTGAGTGGGCGATCGGCAGTTTTTGCAATGTGAGCAAATTGATTTCGATAAGAGACAATGTCTGGCCCGCCAACTTCGAAGGTTTGGCTTTCGCTAGGCGTGTCTTGTGCGAGTTTGAGCAAGTAGTGGTTCAGGTTCTGCAAGGCAATAGGGTTGGCTTTAGAGTCGACCCATTTTGGCGCAATCATAATAGGCAAGTTGTAGACGAAGTCTCGCATGATCTCGAACGCTGCAGAGCCAGGGCCAATGATGACGCCTGCTTGAAGCTCGGTTACCGGTACTGGTCCTTTACGAAGCAGTTGTCCGGTTTGTTTTCTCGCTTGAAGATGCTCTGAATCACCAGTTTGGGGCTGAAGCGAACTGAGGTAGATGACGTGTTGGTTTTTTGGCCCAAGAGCCGAAACAAAGTTACGAGCCAAGTTGAGTTCGTAATCAATGAAATCATGGCCTTCAGCCATTCCATGTACAAGAAAGAAAATAAGGTCAAAGTCAGGGACGAGCGCTTGTGTCGCAGCTTGATCTGCGAGATCAAGGTATTCAAGTGACAAGTTGTCGTGAGGCTCGGTTCGTGCTTTTAAATAGTCGATATGCCTTGCTGCAGCTGTGACTTGATAGCCTTGCTCAAGCAAGAGAGGGAGGAGCTGCGAACCAACATATCCAGAAGCGCCTAAAACCAGTACTTTCTTCATTGTTACTCCATTTATCTCTGTGGTTAAAAACCGAACATTGATATAATAGCGTGATATTTATCTTTATTCATCAATACGTTCCGTTTAGGTATCTCTATGTTGCTCTCTTCAATTATTCATCACACTCGAGGTGATTTTGTTCGTAGGCTTATTGCGATTGCTTTGCCTATTACTTTGCAGAGCATTATGTTTTCAAGCCGAGGCTTAGTGGATGTGTTGATGTTAGGTCAGCTTGGAGAAGCGGATATTGCGGCGGTGGGTGTGGCGAGTCGAGCCATGTTTGTCACGACCATTATGCTGGTGGGTGTCACTACGGGTGGTGCACTTCTTACTGCTCAATATTGGGGCGCAGGTAACAAACAAGGTGTGCGAGAAAGTACCGCACTTACATGGTTGGTTTCAACACTGTTTGCATTACTAACTATTGTTTTCTTCGTTTCATTTCCCGCACAAATCATGGGCGTGACGACTGACTCCCAAGAAGTGATCAACCTTGGTGTTGAATACATTGTTATCACCTCGTTTAGCATGCTAGCTGTATCGTGCGTTAGCAGTATGGCTGTAGGTTTGAGAGCGATGCACAAACCCGGGCTAAGCACCTTCTTCAGCGGTATCGGTATCCTGTCTAACGTGTTCTTAAACTGGGTGCTGATCTTCGGTAACTTAGGCTTTCCTGCGCTTGGAATCAAAGGTGCGGCGATTGCGACGGTATTGAGCGGTGCCATTGAAGTGGCGACCTTATATGGTTATCTTTATTGTTCAAAGCATCTCTTGGCTTTCAAGTTATGCGATATAAAAGCAGCAGCTTCGATTGAAAAAGTGGTTCGCTTCTTAAAGTTATCGCTGCCGACGACGTTTAACTTTTTGGCGTGGGCGGGTGGCTTATTTGCTTACCACGCGATCATGGGGCAATCGGGCGTTCAAGGACTGGCAGCACTGTCAGTGATGACTCCGGTTGAATCTATCTCATTGAGTTTACTGATTGGCCTTTCGAATGCGGCAGCGGTTCTGGTGGGTAATCAACTTGGCGCAAAGAATAATGAAGCGGTTTATTACCAAGCGTTAGGCTTAACGATTTTGTGTTTCTTGACCAGTATCGTGGTCGCGATTTTTCTTTACTTCGTACAAACGCCAATACTGAATGCTTTTAGTGCACTGACGGAAGAAACCAGAGCCCTCTCAGAAAAGTTCATTCTAATTTTAAGCGTGGGTATTGTTATCCGATCGGTACCGCTGACTGTCATTGTTGGTGTGTTGAGAGCGGGCGGTGATGTGAAGTTCTGCCTTTATCAAGACCTGATTGCCCAATGGGTGATCGGTATTCCGCTCGCCGCGATTGCTGCTATCTATCTGAAGTTTCCACCTGAGTGGATATATCTACTTTTCCTCACTGAAGAAGTACTTAAGTGGGGTGGGTCGCTCTATCGCATGAAAACAAGAAAATGGATTAAAAACTTGATAGGAAATTGAAGTAGAGCGCATCAACCCCATCACTTTATCGTTGGTGTGTGATCTATCTTTCAAAATACTTCCTCCTAACAGGGAATTAGTGTAGATTCTCATTCCAAATTCTAACTAATGTGAGCTGTTTAATGTTAAAGCTGTCAGACCTGTGTAAAGGCTATGTCGATGGGGGGGAGTTTCACCCTGTTTTGCAAGGTGCTGAATTAACATTAAACCAAGGTGATCAGCTGGCATTAATGGGAGAAAGTGGCTCTGGTAAGAGTACTTTGCTGAATCTTATCGCGGGTTTAGACCTCGCCGATTCAGGTGAAATCGCTTTCCCTCACTTCGATATGCACGACTCGACCGAGCGTGACCGCACCGCTTATCGTAGAAACAACATCGGTCATATCTTCCAGCAATTCAACTTGCTACCAACGCTTAACATTGCCGACAACATCCGTTTTTGCCGCCAGTTAAAAGGTTTACCTGAAGATAAGGGGCTCTGGAGACAGATTCTTTCTGCTTTAGACCTGATGCCTTTGCTTGGTCGTTACCCTGAAGAAGCGTCTGGTGGCCAGCAACAACGTGCTGCGATTGCTCGTGCCTTGTATATGGAACCGAAAATTTTGTTGGCCGATGAACCAACGGGAAGCCTTGATGAGCGCAATGCGGAAGCTGTGATGCGTTTGCTGACCTCTTTGGCCCGCCAATTAGAATGTACATTATTGCTGGTGACACACAGTGAGAAAGTTGCATTGCATATGGATGGCAGAATTCGCCTACAAGGAGGGCAACTGCATGTTATGGCCCGTAGTTAAAGCGCTACTTGGTCACTATCGACGTTACCCACTTCAGATTATCTTGGTATGGCTTGGTTTAACCCTAGGCGTATCACTTTTGGTTGGTGTTACCGCTATCAACCAACACGCCAAGCAAAGTTATACGCATGGCGAAAAACTCTTTTCGAATCCTCTTCCTTACCGTATTCGACCAAAACATAACGCGAATAAAATCCCGCAAGGTTTTTACATTCAGCTTCGTCGTGAAGGCTTTCAGCAGTGTTCTCCTTTTGACCACCATAGTATCACTGATGAAAATGGTGCAAACTTTATGCTTATTGGCATAGACCCTGTTTCTATGCTTCAGCTTCAGCCTGGTGCTGCCCTAAAAGAACTCACCACGTTAGATCTCATGAAACCACCATATCCGATCCTAGTGAGTGATGATCTTGCTGAACATATGGAATGGAAGGATGGGGACTACATTCCACTGATGGATGGTTCAGAGCTAGGTCCAGTGGTAGTGGACCAAAATAACCTGATTAATGGTACAAGGTTGATTGCGGATATCTCTTTGCTCCGAATGCTTAAACGCAGTGCAGGGCTTTCCGTGATTGCGTGTTCAGACATGTCTCCCGAGAAGTTTGAACGTCTTAAAAACATGTTGCCCAATGGTTTGACAATCTCTCGCAGCTCTAAAGCTGAGCTTGAGTCATTGACTAGCGCTTTCCACTTAAATCTAAAAGCGATGGGCATGCTGTCGTTTGTCGTTGGCTTGTTTATTTTCTATCAAGCGATGTCGCTGTCTTTCATTCAGCGCCAACCACTCGTCGGAATCTTGAGACAAACAGGTGTGTCTGGTTGGCAACTGACTAAAGCGCTTTGCTTAGAGTTATTGTTATTGGTTCTACTGAGCTGGATCTGCGGTAATGTATTCGGTGTCATGTTGGCAAACCAACTGTTACCTGCCGTTTCTTCGAGTTTAGGTGATCTTTACGATGCGAATGTGGGCTTAACCCTTAGCTGGAGTTGGCGTTGGAGTGGTTATAGCTTATTAATGGCGTTGCTTGGTGCATTCCTAGCGTGTGCATGGCCATTGGTTCGTTTGCTGAGGTCGCAACCGATTCGTTTGTCATCTCGTTTATCTTTGATGCGCTTTGCTGGCACTGAGTTTACTTGGCAAGCATTGATTGGTTGTGGTTTCTTGGTTGCAGCTGTCGCTGTGTATCAAGCCCCACAAACGCGAGAATCTGGTTTTGCGATTATTGCCCTGATGCTCGTCAGTGTGGCTTTGTTTACGCCTTTCTTGATGTGGAAGCTGTTCAACAGTTTGTCTTATTCACTGCGTTGGGTTCGTGCTCGCTGGTTCTTTGCGGATGCCGCTTCAAGCATGAGTTATCGTGGTGTGGCGACAATGGCGTTCATGCTAGCGTTAACAGCGAATATTGGTGTAGAAACCATGGTGGGTAGCTTTAGGGATACCACCGATAAATGGCTAACACAGCGCTTGGCTGCAGACCTTTACATCTACCCAACCAACAACGCCGCTGCACGTATGAGTAATTGGCTCTCAGAACAGCCTGAAGTCGATTCAGTTTGGTGGCGTTGGGAGAAAGATGTCGCTTCCCCTGTCGGAAGTACCCAGGTGGTCAGTACTGGTCCTTCTGAAGGCGAATTAGAAGCGCTGACGATCAAGTTAGGTATTCCGAATTACTGGTACCACCTGCATCATTCGAAAGGTGTGTTGATCAGTGAATCGATGTCTCTCAAGTTAGGGATTCGCCCAGGCGACTATATAGACCTTTATGACAGTCTTGGCTCTGGTTGGCAGGTTGTCGGTGTTTATTACGATTATGGCAACCCTTACCATCAAGTCATGATGTCACATCGAAACTGGCTATCTGGGTTTGCTGGACGCGGAAATGTCGGTCTAGGCGTCATACTCAAAGATGATGTCAATTCCGTAGGACTTCGAAGTCGATTGGAAAGCGTATTCAGGCTTGGATCTGAGCGTATTTTTGATAATAACAATATTCACAGTCAGGCGATGAGAGTGTTTGATAGAACATTCGCGATAGCTGATACATTGGGTAACATCACTTTGGTCATCGCGGTCTTTGGCATCTTTTTCGCGACGGTTGCGGGTGAAGTGTCTCGACAAAGGCATATTTCATTGCAACGTTGCTTAGGGGTCTCGGCAAAAGAGCTGATTTTTACAGGCAGCTTGCAGTTGTTTGTGTTCGGACTTATTTCTTCCTTGATTGCTATCCCGCTCGGATTGGCGTTAGCCAGCTTGATCGTCGATATTGTCATTAAGCAGTCTTTTGGGTGGTCACTCGAATTACAAGTGATTCCTTGGGACTATTTGCAGACATTTGCGTGGGCCATGGCAGCATTAATGTTAGCTGGTGCATTGCCAGTGATGAGAATGATTCGGAACACACCGATGAAATCACTGAGGGATGCGCTTTAATATGCTTCAACGAAATGGCTCAAAAAAACTCAGACACCGATTTGTTTCTGCTCTATTACTGATTGGTTTCTTTGGCACTATTTTAGGTGTCTGGGCTTACTATTCCTATTTTGTCGATGTTGGCGATAAGGGCGAGAATGAGGTTAATTCAGTACTTGTAAGTGAGCACTTCAATGTGTTTGAACCTGTATTGCCAGACCGAGGCGTTTCGTTGCCTCGTGATTTCCAGTTCCACCCAGAATTCCAGCATGAGTGGTGGCATTATTTTGCGTCTCTAAAAGGGGATGATGGGAAAAAGTACTCGGTACAGTGGAGCTTCTTTCGCATTGCAACCGATGAGCGAGAAACCTGGGGGTGGCAAAGCCCGCAGGTTTATATTTCAAATGTGGTAATTTCGTCTGAATCTAAGGTTTGGAAAGAGCAACGTTTGGCGCGTGGTGGCATTGGACAGGCGGGAATGACCAGTCATCCGTTTAGAATTTGGATTGATAACTGGAACTGGCGTGCCTTGGGTAACACACCGTTTCCAGGTCGCCTTCAAGTACAAACCGATACGTTCGGCCTTGAACTCGACACTATTGCGAAAGGGCCATACGTGCTCAACGGCGATAACGGCTATCAGAAAAAGCACGACTTATTGCCTGTCGCGTCTTATAACTTCAGCGCTCCGTTTTTATCTTTGAGTGGGGTTTTGAATCTCGACGGTGTAACGAAAGAAGTCGAAGGTACTGCGTGGGTGCATAAAGAGTGGGGCAGTGGTTTACTCGGAGTCGGTCAGCAAGGCTGGGATTGGTTCGTGTTTAATCTCGATGACGGTACTGCACTGAGCATTAACCGCTATCGCCACAATCAACAATTGCCTTATGTTTTTGGAACATTAGCAACTCGTTCTGGCAAAGTGTATCAGCTAACGGACTCCGACATTTCTATCAAGCCATTACAGAATACGACGCTAATGAATGGCAGAAGAATGCCGCTCCAATGGATTATTAACGTGCCACAACACGATATCAATCTCACTACGCGTATCAAACGTAGGGATATGTGGCTGCCTTTTGTCATACCCTATTGGGAAGGGCCAATTATGGCGAGCGGAAGCCATGAAGCAACAGGCTTTATGCAGTTAACTGGCTACTAAAAAACACCTAAGGCTATCATTTGATAGCCTTTTTTTATGTTTGATATTCCGACAACCCTCGAATTATTTGTGCATACAGCCTTGGTGAACTCATCTATACTTAATTCATGGTGCATAACAATATTATGGAATATACGACGTATTGTTTAGTATTTGTAGGAAAAACCGAAGTTAAACATCCGAAGAAGTGATTATCTATCGATAGAGCTTGGATATAAACTCGTGGTTATTCTTTGTTATTCGTTTATTTAAATAATAAATATAAGGGCGAAATCATGACCGACGTCATCCGTGACTTCTTTAAATTGGAATCTGCTGGCGGCATCATACTAGTCATCGCTGCGGCGATCGCAATGTTTGTAGCAAACTCACCATTGAACGAAATGTACCAAGGGGTACTGCACAGCTATGTTCTTGGTATGTCTGTATCACACTGGATTAACGATGGCTTAATGGCTGTCTTCTTCCTTCTAATTGGCTTAGAAGTTAAGCGCGAACTGTTAGAAGGCGCATTAAAGTCTAAAGAGACAGCAATCTTCCCAGCTATCGCAGCGGTGGGTGGTATGCTAGCTCCTGCACTTATTTACGTGCTATTCAATTCAAGTAACCCTGAAGCGCTTCAAGGTTGGGCTATCCCAGCGGCAACTGATATCGCTTTCGCATTGGGCATCATGGCTCTTCTTGGTAACCGTGTACCGGTAAGCTTGAAGGTATTCCTACTAGCGTTGGCAATTATCGATGATCTAGGGGTTGTTGTTATCATTGCACTGTTCTACTCAGGCGATCTATCGACGCTTGCACTAACGGTTGGCTTCATTGCAACTGGTGTGCTGTTCATGCTAAACAACAAGCATGTAACTAAGCTGAGTGTTTACCTTATTGTTGGTGCAATTCTGTGGTTCGCAGTATTGAAGTCAGGTGTTCACGCAACATTGGCTGGTGTAGTCATTGGTTTTGCTATCCCACTGAAAGGCAATAAAGGAGAGCGTTCTCCGCTGAAACATCTAGAACATGCTCTGCACCCATACGTCGCTTTTGCAATTTTGCCAATCTTCGCATTTGCAAACGCAGGTATCTCACTAGAAGGCATCTCAATTTCAAACCTTACAGGCATGCTACCGCTTGGTATTGCTATGGGTCTATTGGTTGGTAAGCCTCTGGGTATCTTCCTATTCAGCTGGGGTGCTGTGAAAACGGGCATCGCTAAGCTTCCTGAAGGTGTGAACTTCATGAACATCTTCGCGGTATCTGTGTTGTGTGGTATTGGCTTTACGATGTCTATCTTTATTTCATCGCTGGCATTTGGACCAACGAACGCAGATTTTGATACGCTTGCTCGATTAGGTATCCTGATGGGCTCAACGACCGCAGCTATCTTAGGTTACTTCCTGCTAAGTATTTCTCTACCGAAAACTAAGCATCAAGAAGTAAAATTATAATTGGTAGGTAAAAGCATAATCGGTAGTAGGTTCGCTTAAGAGGGAGCCTACTCACTGAGTAACAAGTCAATTTCTGAGTAGCAAGAAGAGTCACAGAATCACCTTTACGATTCATGTGACGACAAAGAACAAAAAGCCGTGATTGGTAACCCTATCACGGCTTTATTGATCTTGAAGCTAAGCTGTATTTGTAAGCGAATTTACCTTACATCTTGCGCTTTCAGTGATGATGTCACGTTACTTTTCTAGTGTGGTAAAAATGGTCCACTCTTCAACGATCTGCTCACTTAACCCAACTACGGTCGCGGTTACCTTACGATTCAGTGCGTGTGAAGTAGGATCGTCACCATCGTTTTCTAAGCGTTCTTCACCATAGCCAACAATTCTCACGCGCTCTGGTTCTATACCATTCGAAAGTAACTCATCTTGTACATTGTTTGCTCGTTTCTTTGACAAGTCTAAGTTGTATTCGTTGGAGCCCACTTTACTGGCGTAACCTTGGATTTCAATTGAAGCGCTTTTGTAGTTTTCAAGAAACTCTGCCATGGTGCTAATTTGGCTAGAAAATATTGGGTTTACTTCAAATGAGTCATGAGCAAAGAGTATTTTCAGCTGTCGTACTTCTTCTGCTCGAATTGTTTCACCACAGCCATCATTGTCGACTTGTGATGTTTCTGGTGTACCAGGGCAGGTATCTCGCGCGTTTACTACACCATCTTTATCATCGTCTTGTAGATCGGCAATTTGTTCAGCTTCGGGCGTCTCGATGTAGGCTTCTCGCTGCTGATTGGAGCAGGCAAATAAAGTCATCGTTAATACGGGAAGTAATAAGTAAGTTATTTTCATCATTAATACTCCACGGCCGTTGTCCACTCTTCTGGTATGTCGACCAGTAGAGCGTTCAATAAAGAACCTGTAGCGTTCATCACTCGGTATTTAGCGTACTGCTCCGAGTAATGGGCATCCAGATAATCTTTGCGGGCTTCAAACAGTTCGTTCTCAGTATTGAGCAAGTCAAGTAGAGTACGTTTCCCTATTCGGTATTGTTTTTCATAGGCGATAACGGTTTCTGAAGCTGAATCAACATGGTCGGATAAAAAGTTTTTCTGTTGCAGTGTGAGATCTAAGGCGCTCCATGAGAGACGAAGTCCTTCTTCGACTTGGCGATAAGCACGATCTCTAAGATCTTTCGCCTTATTGAGTTGGTAAGCAGAAGCTTCTGAATTGGCGCTGTCTGCACCACCGTTATATAAGTTATACCGCATTCTCAACATTGCGAGCGTTTCTTGACTTGAACCTTCATCGCCTCCTGCATCATCACGCCATGACTGAGACGCTTCGATAGAGAATGTAGGATAGTTTACGCCTTTGGACTGTTTATATTGAAAATGTGCTGCGTCGACATCTGCCGCCGCTATTTTAATTACAGGGTGTTTATCTAAAGCGTCAACTAGGGCATCTGACAATGACAGTGGAATCCAAGATATGTCGGCCCTTGGGTAAATCAGACCTAGCGGTTCTTGTCCTACAACTCTTCTAAATTGGGTATGTGTGTCGATCAAATTATTCTGGGCGGCTAATAAGTTACCATGAGCTTTTGCAATCCTAGCTTCTACTTGCGAAACGTCTGCGGTAGAACCTATGCCTGAACTCGCTCGTTTTTTTATGTCTTTATAGATTTTCTTGTGTATCGCAAGGTTACTTTCTGACAGCGCCAGTACCTCAGTCGCTTTTACTGCGTCGAGATATATTTGTGTTACCTCCAGTGCTTTGTCTTCGGCATCGGCTATCAATTGCAAACGAACTGATTCGGCTTCTGCAGCGGTACGGTCAATATCGTTCAGAGTCGAAGAACCATCCCACAGCAATTGAGTGAGGGAAATCGTTGCTTCCTTTCTTGTTAGATCCGTGTCTGGACCGTTATTTGGTGCAGGGTTTATACCTTCATAACCAATACCGGCATCAAGGTCGATACTCGGCCTGTATGCCCCACCAGAGGCGTCATTACGCTTTTTCACGCTCACATATTCGTTAAAGATGCTTTTTATCTCTGGATTCGTTGCCAGGGTAATAGCCACAGACTGTTCCAGAGTTTGAGCGGCGAGTGGTGCTGCAGCAACTAAGCAACACATTATGGATAATTTAAACAATTTCAAAGTAGCTCTCCTTCTACTTTCAATGCCTCATCCGTTTCCCAACCTACGTTTACCGTTGAATTGAGTGAATGGTATTAAACGAAGCTTAGGACATTTGCAAAAAAATGCGAAGTTTGTTGGTTTTTTTTTGAATGTAAGTCGCTATTGCTATTGACTAATTTAAAAAGCATCGCATTCCCATGCCTTTAGTGAGTTGATTATCAATAATGCCACTACTAAATTTATTGTAGGAAATAGCCACAGCGCAGAGTGGGATTGGATCCGCGTTTGGTGTGTTCTGGGCAGAAGTGGGAATATGGATATGGGAAATATCAACCTAAGTATACTAGGTCTTGCGAACGGCGTTATAGTGCTCGACGCTCAAGGCCAAGTTAGACGTTTGCCTCCGGGCGAGCAACCAGCTGCTAGCGACGTCATTGTCACTGTCGAAACAACTGAAGAGAGCGTGCCAAACGTTTCTGCACGGTTTGTCGATGACCAAGGTCAGCAAAACGTGATAGACACTGATGATGCGATCGCTCAAGTTCAACGTGCTATTGAAGAAGGGTTTGATCCAACAGAATTGGGTGAAGAGTTTGATGCCGCCGCGGGTGAGCAAGGCTCAAGTCTAACCAACAGCGGTAGGATTGAACGTACAGGGGCTGAAACTCTTGCTTCAACAAACTTTGAAACTGACGGACTTGAATCTCAAGGGTTGTCCGAAACGCAAAGTATTGCTCTTTTCGATATCATTGCTCTTGCGCTTGTTTCAGGTGAAACCAACGTTATTGAGTTTGAACAGGATGAGCCTATTGAAACCGGGGGCGCTTTAACCATCGACGATCCGGACGTTACCTTTATCGCCAAAGATGTGGAAGGCGAAAATGGGTTCGGGTCTTTTGTCGTTAATGAGGATGGCTCGTGGACATTCGTGGCCAACAGTCTATTTGATGAACTTGCTGATGGCGAGCAAATTCAAGATACGACGACAGTGCAAACCTCCGACGGTGGCGAACAAGTCATCACCGTCACCATCATTGGTACTGATGATGCGGCAGTCGCTACCGATGACTCGGGCAGTGTGACTGAGGACATTGATGTAGATGAGATCACCAATCAATTAGTGACGTCTGGTCAGATCGTAATTACAGATGTAGACAGCGACACTCCTACCTATTCAGCTGACGGTGAGTTTAACCTCGTAGGTTCAACAAACGAATCACAGCTAGGCGTATTGAGCATCGACCCTGATGGTGCTTGGACTTACGTAGTTAACAACGACGATGTTCAGTACTTGGATGACGATGAGTTCGTTACTGAGGTTTATACCGTGACAGCCAGTGACGGTACCACTAGCGAAGTGACTATCACTATTAACGGTGCCGATGATCCATCTGACATAACTGTTGGTGAAGGTGATTCAGACACAGGAGAAGTGACTGAGGATGTAAATGTTGATCCTGAGAGTAACGACTTGATGGCGACGGGAACACTGACGATTACCGATGTTGATACTAACGATGTTGCGGCTTTTCAACCTAACGGAACGTTTAATCCTGAAGGTTCGACCAATGACACCGCGTTGGGTATGTTGACCATTACCGATGATGGCGAATGGACTTACGTCGTAGACAACGACGATGTGCAATACCTTGACGACGATGAGTTTGTCACCGAGGTTTACACGGTTACTGCAATAGACGGAACCACGAGTGAAGTGACCATCACCATCAATGGTGCCGATGATCCGTCCGAGATTACCGTAGGAGAAGGTGACTCAGACATGGGGGAGGTGACGGAAGATGTCGATGTTGACCCGGAGAGTAACGACTTGATGGCGACGGGAACACTGACGATTACCGATGTTGATGCTAATGATGTGGCGGCTTTTCAACCTAACGGAACGTTTAATCCTGAAGGTTCGACCAATGATACTGCGTTGGGTATGTTGACCATTACCGACGATGGCGAATGGACTTACGTCGTAGACAACGACGATGTGCAATATCTCGATGACGATGAATTTGTCACCGAGGTTTACACGGTGACTGCGATTGACGGAACCACAAGTGAAGTGACCATCACCATTAACGGTGCTGATGATCCATCTGAGATTACGGTTGGGGAAGGTGACTCAGACATGGGTGTGGTGACGGAAGATGTCGATGTTGACCCGGAGAGTAACGACTTGATGGCGACGGGAACACTGACGATTACCGATGTTGATGCTAACGATGTCGCGGCTTTTCAACCTAACGGAACGTTTAATCCTGAAGGTTCGACCAATGATACTGCGTTGGGTATGTTGACCATTACCGACGATGGTGAATGGACTTACGTCGTCGACAACGATGATGTGCAATATCTCGATGACGATGAATTTATCACCGAGGTTTACACGGTTACTGCGATTGACGGAACCACAAGTGAAGTGACCATCACCATCAACGGTGCCGATGACCCATCTGAGATTACGGTTGGGGAAGGTGACTCTGACGTGGGAGAAGTGACAGAGGACGTCGATGTCAATGAAGATACCAACGAACTCTCGGTGTCTGGTACTTTAACGATTACTGACGTCGACACGAGTGACATGCCTGCATTTAAACCTAATGGCATGTTTACCCCTGTTGGATCTACTTATGCACTTGCACTAGGTATGTTAACGATTACTCCTGAAGGGGCATGGAGTTATGTCGTTGATAACGATGCGGTTCAATACTTGAACGATGACGACACGGTTATTGAGCGATATGTCGTCACCGCCATCGATGGTGTAGAGCATGTTATCGAGATAACAATCAATGGTGTCAATGACGCACCTGAAGCGACCAGCTTTACGGTCGTTAATGATGAGGACGCGATTATACCTATTCTCTTCGATTCTGAAGATGGCGGCATGCCAGATTACATCTCAGATATAGAAGATGATCATGACGACATTCCACTTAATATTCGGATAGAAAGTTTGCCAACCAACGGCAGCCTTTTGTATACCGATGAAAATGGTGTCACGAGAGAAATTGTGCAGTCTGACGTCGACAACGGTGTGTTGTTTGTCCCAAACAATATCAGCTTCGTTGCCGGGCCTGGAGAAATGTTTGAAATGGGCTTCAGTGGTGACCCTGACGATATGCCAGAGCTCGTTGATGGTTTCTATAATTGGGGCGTCGCGGTGTCGCCAACCGAGAGACTTATTACCCTAGATAACGGCAATACGATTACGGTTACGATTGAAGACAACAATAATAAGCCTTTGAAACAGTATCAAGGTGAACAGTCTCATGTCGGTTTTGGTATTGGTGATACCGATGGTAGAGGTATGAACAAACAGGAGACCTTAGTCCTCGATTTTACAAATAATCCATTAGGGGTTGTTGATTTTGGTCTAGATGGTTTGGGTGGTTCATTTAACACCAATAGTAATGTTTATGTTGAAGTACTCTATACCTTTGCTGATGGTACAACGCATACAGAGCAGTATCAGAAAGACCCCGGAGACACCGGAAATAGCCAACTTCTATATGATTTTAGTTATTCATCACCAGATAATCCGATAGTTGGAATGGAGTTGTCATCGACAGGGGGCAGTTGGGAGTTACGCTATGTCCAAGGTAACGAGGCGGTAACTGAAGACCCGCAGTTTGATTATGTCGCGGTCGACTCTAATGGCGCAGAAAGCACGGTAGAGACGGTCACCATAGATATCGAAGAACCGCAGCAATATAACGTTATTAGTGCAGCGAGTAATGAACCTTTGTATGCCGAGTCAGGCAACGATCTGCTGATTGGAGATAGCGGAGACAACATCTTCACTTGGCTAGACTCTACGCTCGACAATGGGACCGATATCATTAAAGACTTTGAGCTTTATACGGAGGGCGCCGGTGATCTGATTGACCTAAATGATCTACTTGAAGACCCACAAGATGAAACTCAAATGGCCGAGCTGCTTGGCATGATTGAAGTGTCTGTTGATGTAGACGATATCGCACTATCGATTCCAATCAATGGCGGCAGTGATACTCAAACCATAGTGGTTGAAGGTATTGCAACGGAAATGGGAGCTTCGGTTGATCTCGGCAATGATCTTTCGGTGCTAGCCGAGTTAATCAAAAATGATGCTGCCTAGTAGGATCGTGAAATGCTTTGAACTTTAATGTAATGAAAGCCTTCGGTTTCGAGGGCTTTTTTGTGTCTACTATTAACCTAAAAAAAACACCGTGATCTTAGATAAAAAAAGCCCAAACCAACGCGGTTTGGGCGGATACAAGTATAGGAGTTAATAAGGAAAATGCAGTAATTAAGAAAACAGTGAGAAACAAGTTTGACGGCCTGTTAAACATCTAAATACTCTGTTTTCTACTTAATTTATGACCCTCGATTACCATTTCAGTTCCCCAAAAATTCATTAATTTTCTCTTTTTAATTAAACGCGTCTCTATTCAATCGCTTAGAACGTAATGCTTACAACTGGTACGACCAATTTGTGAAAATGTGATGTTGCTTGCTTGTTAAATAAATGTTCTAAGCGTATATTTCAAACAGTTGTTTAATACGAGTGATTGAAATGGCACCAAGAAGTACAACCAAAGACAAAATCTTAGATGTGGCTGAAGGCTTATTTGCTGAGCACGGTTTTAATGACACCTCTTTACGCACGATTACGAGTAAAGCCAATGTCAATCTTGCTTCAGTGAACTACCACTTTGGCGATAAGAAGACTCTGGTTCGTGCGGTACTCAATCGTTACTTAGAAGCATTTATGCCAGCATTGCAAGATGCACTAGTGAACTTAAATTTGAACGAAACGTATTCTATGAGTGACGTGTTTGAGTCTTTAAGACAGCCACTAAGGGCACTCAATGATGTAAGGCCAAATGGTACGAGTCGATTTATGTTACTCATTGGCCGAGGTTATACGGACGTGCAAGGTCACTTACGTTGGTTCATTACTACTCGTTATAGCGAAGTACTGACTTTGTTTACCAACTCAGTAATGAAAGCCAACCCAAACCTCACTCAAGAACAGTTATTTTGGCGATTGCACTTCACTCTAGGGACTTGTGTATTCACCATGGCATCTAGCCAAGCTCTAATAGAAATTGCAGAGAATGACTATGACAGAAAGATAGATGCTAAGGCAGTGGTCGATATTCTTATTCCATATTTGGCCGCTGGCATGTCAGCAAAAGAATAAAACAATAAAAAGCAAAACATTCACAAACAATATAGTGAACAAAAGGATCTGAACTATGAGCTCTCTAAGACAAAAATGGGTAAGTGACCCAGCTTTTAAACTCTTTAAAAAAGTACTACCACCCCTATCTAGCACCGAGAAAGAAGCGATGGAAGCGGGTAGCGTGTGGTGGGACGGAGAGCTGTTTTCTGGTAAACCAGATTTCACTAAGCTTCACCAGTACCCAAAACCTCAGCTGACAGCAGAAGAGCAATCGTTCATGGACAATGAACTGGAAACTCTACTCGCTATGCTTGATGACCACAAAATTGTGAAAGAAGACCGGGACCTTCCTGAAGAGGTGTGGAACTTCTTACGCAAAGAGCGTTTCTTCTCGCTAATTATCGCGAAAGGGTACGGCGGCCGTGAATTTTCGGCGCACGCCAACTCTACAATCGTAACTAAGATTGCAACGCGTAGTATCAGTACCGCGGTTTCGGTAATGGTTCCAAACTCTCTTGGCCCTGGTGAGCTGCTGTCTCACTACGGTACTCAAGATCAAAAAGATTACTGGCTACCTCGTCTTGCTGACGGTACAGATATCCCTTGTTTCGCACTAACAGGCCCTGAAGCTGGTTCTGATGCGGGTGGTATCCCTGATGTCGGTACAGTGTGTATGGGCATGCACGAAGGTAAAGAGACACTAGGCATCAAGCTTAACTGGAACAAGCGTTACATTACGCTAGCACCAGTGGCAACGGTACTTGGTTTGGCTTTCAAACTGCACGATCCAGAAAAACTACTGGGTGACAAAGAAGACATTGGTATCACTTGTGCGCTTATCCCGGCAGACCACGAAGGTGTTGTGATTGGTGAGCGTCATGATCCACTTGGTCTTGCGTTTATGAATGGTCCAACACGCGGTCACGATGTATTTATTCCTATGGAATGGCTAATCGGTGGCGCAGATTACGCAGGTAAAGGCTGGCGTATGCTGGTGGAATGTCTGTCTGCAGGTCGTGGTATCTCATTACCCGCACTTGGTACGGCGATGGGCCACCTAACAGCGAAAACGACCGGCGCATACGCTTATGTTCGTAAGCAGTTCGGTATGTCGATTGGTAAATTTGAAGGTGTTGCAGAGAGCTTAGGCCGTATTGGTGGTTTAACGTATCTATTAGAAGCGACTCGTACACTGACAACCACTTCACTTGATATGAAAGAGAAGCCGGGTATCGTAACGGCTATCGCGAAGTATCACATGACAGAGATGGCTCGTACTATTCTGAATGACTCAATGGATATCCATTCAGGTCGTGCAATTCAAGATGGCCCAATGAACTACTTGGCTGCGCCTTACCTAGGTATTCCAGTTGCTATCACAGTAGAAGGTGCGAACATTCTAACTCGTAACCTGATGATCTTCGGTCAAGGTGCGACACGTTGTCACCCATACGTATTGAGCGAAATGGAAGCGGCAGCGAACCCAGATGAGAAGCAAGGTGCAAAAGACTTTGATAGCTTGTTGTTCAAGCACATCTCACACGCAACTAAAAACACGTTTGGCGCGTTTGGTGCAGCACTTACTGGCTCTAAGTTCATTAAAGCCGACATGAGTGGTCCAACGAAGCCTTACTACCAAGATTTGACTCGCTTGAGCCGCGCGCTTGCAGTGAGTGCGGATTTCGCAATGCTGACGCTAGGTGGCGAACTGAAACGTAAAGAGCTTATCTCTGCACGTTTGGGTGATGGTCTAAGTTACCTATACATGGCGTCTGCTGCACTTAAAAAGTATGAAGACGAAGGTCGTCAACAAGCTGACCTAGACTACGTACACTACGCGGTTCAACACTGTTTCCACAATGCGGCTAAGTCGTTACAAGAAGCGTACCGTAACTTCCCGAACAAGATGGTTGGAAAAGTACTTAAAGGTCTAGTTTTCCCTGTAGGTAACCACTTCGAAAAACCGAGTGATAACCTAACAGTTCAACTAGCAGAAAGCTTGATGACTCCGGGCGCACACCGTGAACGTCTGACTCACCTTTGCTACATCGGCAAGGAAGAGGATGATAGTGTTGGCCTTATGGAGAACGCGTTCAATGCGATGTACAGCATCAAGCCTCTAGAGCGTAAGATCTTCAAAGCAGTGAAAGAGGGCAAAGTGGCTCGTAAAGGGTTGCTGGCAGACAAACTGGCTCAAGCACTTGCTGCCGATGTTCTGACACAAGAAGAAGTCGACCAAATTGTTGCTGCTGATAAACTGCGTTACACAGCGATTCAAGTTGACCACTTCAGTCATGACTTTAGTGAAACTTTGACGCGAAAAGAGTTAAAACCTAAGCTAAATAGCGTTGCTTAGATAACGAAATGATAAAAGGCACCTAATAAGGTGCCTTTTTTGTTTTTGTTGTAGAAGTCGCAATAGAAGCGTTAACAAATGGTGACTTAGTCGGCAAATATCAGTTGAGTGCTCCAACCACTTGCATTTTCACCACATTTTTACAGAAATTAGATGCCATTTGCGCACGAAACTCTTATCCTTAACCTGATTTTTTAAGGAAGTTGAATATGATCATCAAACCTCGAATTCGCGGATTCATCTGTACTACAACACATCCAGTCGGTTGTGAAGCTAATGTAAAAGAACAAATTGCTTACACAAAAGCTCAAGGCTCAATCGCAAATGCACCTAAACGTGTACTCGTTGTTGGCTCTTCAAGTGGCTACGGCTTGTCTTCACGTATTGCGGCTGCATTTGGTGGCGGCGCTTCAACTATCGGTGTTTTCTTCGAGAAAGCCGGTACTGAGAAAAAGCCGGGCACAGCTGGTTTTTACAACTCAGCAGCGTTCGATAAGCTAGCTAAAGAAGAAGGCCTGTATTCAAAAAGCCTTAACGGCGATGCTTTCTCTAACGAAGCTAAACAGAAAACAATTGACCTGATCAAAGAAGATCTAGGTCAAATCGATATGGTTGTGTACTCACTGGCATCTCCAGTGCGTAAAATGCCAGAGACTGGCGAAGTGATTCGTTCATCTCTTAAACCTATCGGTGAGACTTACACATCTACAGCGGTAGATACAAACAAAGATGCGATCATTGAAGCAAGCGTTGAGCCTGCTACTGAAGAAGAGATCAAAGACACTGTTACTGTAATGGGCGGTGAAGATTGGGAACTTTGGATCAACGCACTTTCTGAAGCGGGTGTTCTAGCTGACGGTTGTAAGACTGTTGCTTACAGCTACATCGGTACTGAGCTAACGTGGCCAATCTACTGGGATGGCGCGCTAGGTAAAGCTAAGATGGATCTAGATCGTGCAGCATCAGCGCTTAACGAGAAACTAGGCCAAACTGGTGGTACTGCGAACGTTGCTGTTCTTAAGTCAGTTGTGACTCAAGCAAGCTCTGCTATTCCTGTTATGCCTCTTTACATCGCTATGGTGTTCAAGAAGATGCGTGAAGAAGGCATTCACGAAGGTTGTATGGAACAGATCTTCCGTATGTTCAGCCAACGTTTATACAAAGCAGATGGCAGTGCAGCAGAAGTTGATGAAGTGAACCGTCTACGTCTAGACGACCTAGAACTTCGTGATGACATTCAAGAGCATTGTCGTAACCTATGGCCTCAAATCACAACTGAAAACTTAAAAGAACTGACTGACTACGTTGAGTACAAAGAAGAGTTCTTGAAGTTGTTCGGTTTCGGTGTTGATGGTGTTGATTACGAAGCTGACGTTGAGACAGCTGTTGAATTTGATGTAGCTGACATCTAATTCAAACAATCGAATTAAAACGAAATAGGCGCTCATTGAGCGCCTATTTTTTGTCTGTAGTTTGAGGAAAGTAGTATAGAGATGTGGGATGAGAAAAGAGATTAAGTAATAAAAAATGCACCAACTCAACGATGAATTAGTGCATTTAAAATATCTAATCTAAAGCGTTATAACGCTGAATAAACTAGCTAATGATAATGATAAAAGTACCCGCTAAGGTCATCAATATATTGGCTATCGCGTACGTACCCGCGTACCCCAGTGCTGGGATAGTTGAACGAGCGTGGTCATTCACTATGTCCATCGCCGGAGCACAGGTTCGTGCGCCAATGATGGCTCCAAACAACAAAGCTCGGTTCATCTTCAGTGCGTAAGCGCCGACTAGGTAAGCGAAGAATACCGGTAGTACACTCACGATAAGTGCTATCCCGATAACTTGCGGACCCACTTGGGTCAAATGCTCAAATATCTTACCACCGGCGCTCAAGCCGATACCGACCATAAAGAACATCAAACCGAGATCTTTGACCATATTCAATGCCCCTTGAGGAACGTAACCGAAGGTAGGGTGGTTCGCTCGTAAGAAGCCAAGCATGATGCCCGATAGAAGAAGACCAACGGCATTACCTAAACCAAATGAGACTTGTCCGAATGTCATGGTGATCAAACCAAACAAAATACCCAAAATGAAGAAGCTACAGAAAGCCGTCAAATCGGCCATTTGGCTGTGAATCGAGATGAAACCAATTTTTTCTGCAAGGCCGTGAACACGGCTCTTTTCACCACTCACCTGCAGTACATCACCTTTAGAAAGTACGATGTTTAAGTCCATCGGCATTTCAATTTGAGCTCTTACTACGCGATTAAGGAAACAGCCGTATTCGGATAAGTTTAAGTCAGATAAACGCTTACCCGCGATGTTGTCACTTTTAACGACGATCTCTTCTTCAACGATTCGTAGATCGAGAAGGTTACGGTCAAAAACTTCTTTGCCGTTTCGGAAACTTGGATCAAGACGAGCGTGGCTGTCAGGGAAGCCAACTAATGCGATTTCATCGCCTTCTTGCAGAATGGCATCGCCATCAGGGTGGGCAAGAATACCATTGCGTCGAATCCGCTCGATGTAGCAACCAGTTTGGCGATAGATGCCAAGCTCACGAAGGTTCTTGCCATCAGTCCAGGTAATTAGCTCTGGTCCCACACGATAAGCTCGGATAATGGGTAAGTAAACCTTACGCTGGCCAGAGGTGCCTAGGCCACGCTCTTGAGCTATTTGTTCTGCAGAGTCGTGTAGGTTTACTTTCTGAAGCTTTGGAATAAGGCGGGCAAACATAATCATACTGATTAAGCCGACTAAATAAGCCATCGCGTAACCTACAGAGAGGTTTTCTATGACCAGACCCAGGTCCATGTTTCTTGGCACTTCAGCTAAACCTGAATTGAGTGCATCTTGCGCACCAACTAATATTGGTGTTGCAGTTAGTGCTCCCGCCATCATGCCGGCGGAAAGTCCGAAACCAAGACCTAAATATTCGCTGCAAAAATAAGTAAGGGCAATAGCCGTAGAAAGTACAACGAGGCTAAGAATAAGGTAATGCTTACCGTCTCTGAAGAATATACCGAAGAAGTTGGGGCCAGCTTCAATACCTACACAGTAAATGAAGAGCATGAAACCAATCGTGAGAGCGTCGGCGTTAAAGGAAAAGCCAAGATGTCCCATGATAAGAGAAGTAATCAGAACACCGATTGAATTTCCTAGTTGGAGACTACCGAAACGAATTTTACCAATGGCGAGGCCAATAGATAACACAACAAAAATGAGAAGGATGGGGTTTTGTTTTAACAGCAGGACAACGTCGATATTCACAGTGATTGCTCAATAATTAGCGTGAAACACAGGATCAGTTTGAGGAATGAATTGTATCTAAATATAAATAAATTATAAGTGCTATTTTCAATTTTATTCGATATTGACCTTAATCTTACTCCGGTTGAAAAATTGTCATAAAAAAGCCCGCTACAATGAGCCAACACCTATCATTTAAGGTGTTTAGATCGCACAGTGTAGCGAGTCTTA